>CAZSWS010000092.1:0-9079 GCA_964610765.1 uncultured Parabacteroides sp. | reverse complement strand
CACTATATTTGCTCAACGCCATCACTTAACAGATGTCACGAAAAATGATATGAAAAACAGTAAGAAACGATTTCTTCTTTGGATTGCTGTACTGCTAACGATTGTAATCGTATGTGTTCAGACTTATTTCCTAAAAGAACAATACAGAAAAACAGAGAGCCTGACTAAAATCACATTGAACCAGGCTCTTTCGCAATCCATTTTTGACTATAAAGTGAAGGTACTCAACATTGATTCTAACACATTCAAAGTATCAGTAACCGATACGGTAACAGTAGATAGTATTTCTCGTACGACTAAAACTTACTATAATATGAGGTCGATGTCAAAAGAGCAGGTAAATCAAATAATTGAAAACATGCATAAAAACCCAAGCAAAACAATCGAATATGATTTAAATAAAAGCACGCAAAGTAACTTATTTGAGCTATTGCAAAACCTCACGATGATGATTTCTCCCACAAATAAAGCCTCAGTTCCATTAGATATACTCCATATTGATAGTTTGTATAAAGAGAAGCTTCAGCTAAACAGTATCTATCTGGATTACTCCATTCGCTTAGTAGATATTAGCAATCATCGAGTGATTGAAGAAACGAACCCTTCGCTATCTGCTTCTATCCGGCAATTGGAAGAGACTTCGCTTCATCCGGTCTACTCAGATCAAAGCTTGCAAGCAGTCTATGAAAATTCGCCACAGATTGTTCTTAAACAAATGATTGGGCTTATCATCTTCTCGGCTTTAATGGTTATTCTAACTATTTGCTGTTTACTTTACTTCTTATTCATCATCTCCAAGCAGAAAAAAATGGAAAAGATTCGGGAAGATTTTGTACACAGCATGACCCATGAGCTTAGAAATCCTCTTCAAAGCTCAATGGCTCTTTCGGAAATGCTAACAAATGATAGTGTGCAGCAGAACAAAAAAATGTACAAGGATGTGGTGAATCGGGTCAAAAATAACCTCAGCGACCTGAATAAACAAATAGAATCTATACTAACCCTTTCGCAATCGAATGCTGAGCAAATCAGCATGGATGTAAAAGAGCATGATTTAGCTAAAGATTTAGAAGAAATTAGCTACCAAACAAAAATTGTGACGAACAAGCCTGTTTCAATTCATATGATTATCCATCCTACGCCTTTCTTACTACTTTACGATACCGCACATTTTTTGAATGCTATCAAGAACTTGATTGATAACTCCATCAAATATTCGAAAGATACTGGTGTTAATATCAAGATTGAGGCTGAAAGAAAAAGAGATACTGCTGTTTTACGGATAACAGATAACGGTATAGGCATTTCAAAAGAAGAACTCCCGCATATATTTCAACAATACTACCGGGGATCTTCGTCCAACAATCATCACCATGCATATGGTTTTGGCTTGGGATTAAGCTATGTAGAATGGGTCGTTAAAAGCCATAAAGGCAGTATTTCAGCCACGAGTGAACTTGGGAAAGGAACAGAATTCGTTATTAATATACCAATATACTAAGCTTATGGAAACCATCTTAATAGTTGAAAACAACAGTGACTTCTCTTATGTTATACAATGGTATTTCGCCAATAAAGGATATACGGTGTATGCCGCTGCAAGCGGAGAAAAAGCCTTACAGCTATTTCAAGAGCATGGTGCTGACATTATTCTCATGGACATCAGTCTGGATGGTGAGATGAGTGGAAAAGATGTTGCTAGACAAATTCGACTGACAAATAAAAAGATTCCCATCATCTTCATGAGTGGTGAAAACAATTCTCCGACCGATGTAGTAGAGGCTTTGGGTATTGGAGGTAACTTTTTCTTGAAGAAGCCAGTGTCTATCGAAGAAATTGAAGCACATATCTTGGTGGCTTTGCAGTCTGTAGAAGCCTCAGCTGACGAAATTTCTTTTGCCCCGACCACACTTTCTTTCCGCGAACGAATGATTAAAGGCAAACAAATTGAATACCTTACAGAAAAAGAAACAGACGTGCTTCAAGTGCTTGCTAGGTCACCTAATGCGATGGTTCAAACCATGGATATTCTTATTGCTGCCTGGGGAACTGACGACAAAGAGGAGTCTTTAAGAAACTGTATCAGCTCATTAAGGAAGAAACTTAAAGAAACAAACATACAAATCGAAACCATCAAGGGCATGGGATATCGGCTAGTAGTAGATTAACGGTCAAACCAATAACGAGCATAATTGGATATCTTGGTTAAAACCATTTAGAAAATCGCCCATATTCATACGCTTCTTTCCGGCAAGTTGAACAGACAACAGACGAAGAAAGCCTCCGGACACCGCTACCTCCACCGTGTTTTTTCCATTAGATCGTAATGAACCAACCGGAAGGTTATGCGCTTCATTTACTTTCTCGGCTGCAAAAACTTTCAATACCGTTTGCTCTCCCTCTGCATTAACCAATTGAGTCCAGGCTCCGGGATAAGGGGATAAACCACGTATAAAGTTATAAATCGAAGTCATCGAATTCTGCCAATTAATCTGGCATGTTTCTTTGAATATTTTAGGTGCAGGCTGCAATTGGGTTTCATCTGTATAAAGCCCATCCTGCTCAACTGCATCAACCGCATCTTCTATGATTAGGTTCACCGTTTGAACAACTAACCGACTCCCCAGATTCATTAAGGCATCATGAAGCTTCTCAACATCATCTGTATCTGCAATAGGAATCCTTTCTTGTAAGATAATTTTCCCGGTATCAATAGCATGACGAAGAAAGAATGTGGTTACTCCTGTTTCTTTCTCTCCATTTATAATCGCCCAATTGATAGGTGCAGCTCCTCGGTACTGAGGTAACAGCGAAGCGTGAAGATTGAATGTTCCTTTAGGAGGCATATTCCACACAGCTTCAGGAAGCATTCGAAAAGCAACCACAATTTGTAAATCAGCTGAATAATCTTTTAACTCTTGAAGAAAAACAGGATCTTTTAAATTATCCGGCTGTAACACGGGTATTCCTACGGATAAAGCATATTCTTTAACAGGCGAAGGACGTAAAATACTTCCATGCCTACCTACAGGTTTATCCGGTGCTGTAACTACTGCTACAACATTAAAGGTATTTTCAACCAAACCTTGGAGGCTGGCTACCGCAAAATCGGGTGTGCCTAAAAAAACAATTCGTAAATCTTCTTTCTTCATAGTTATACTTCAGAAAAATCAACCAATACTTTTCGATACGCATTAAATATTTTGGACTTAGAGACAAAGCCAATATAAACACCGTCATCATCTACAATAGGCAGATTCCAAGCTTTCGAATCGTCAAACAGCTTCATAATAGCTTCCATAGGCATATTAATATTGATTTGAGCAGGAGGCGAAACCATAAATTTGGATACCTTCAGACGATGATATAAGTCAGGTCGGAACATTATATTACGTATATTATCTAACTGGACTACACCTATGAGCCGCTTCTTCTCATCAAGCACCGGGAAAAGATTGCGCGAGCTCTTTGAAATGACCTTCACCATCTCTCCCAATTCCATATCAGGCAATACGGTTAAAAAGTCTTTTTCAATGACATACTCTAATTTTAAAAGAGTCAGAACAGCTTGGTCTTTATGATGAGTCAACAGTTCTCCTTTTTGAGCCAATCGCATAGAATAAATACTATGCGGCTCGAAAGACTTGATTGTTGCATATGAGCTAATAGAAGTAATCATTAACGGAAGAAACAGATCATATCCACCCGTTAACTCTGCAATAAGAAAAACGCCGGTCAATGGGGCATGCATCACTCCCGACATAGCGCCCGCCATACCTAATAAAGCAAAATTTTTGCCGGAAAAGTCTGTTTCGTTCGGAAATAAATTCATGATGTATGCAAATAAAAAACCGGCAATACATCCTAAGAACAAACTAGGTGCAAATATTCCCCCACAGCCTCCACCACCATTTGTAGCACTGGAAGCAAATACTTTAGTCAATAAAATTAATGCAAAGAAGCCAATAATAGCTAATGGATTATCCGAAAAACCGGCAAAAAGACTCTGATCAATCATGCCTCCAATTTCGTTATTCAGTAGCTTTTCTATCGTATTATAACCTTCACCATATAGCGGAGGAAGCAAAAATATCAGTAAACTCAAAACAACTGCTCCGAATAAGAACTTCTTCCAGTAAACATCTAGCTTTCTAAATATACCTTCTATCCAATTCATTGAGCGGGTAAAATAGAGAGAAAGTAAACCACAGAATACGCCTAATAGTAAAACATAAGGGATACGCTGCAAGTCAAATACTTCCGTCTGCGAAAAACTAAACATCGCCTGTGTACTTGTTAGCACATAAGAAAGTGTTGCAGCAGTTACTGAAGAGATAAGCAAAGGTAACATTGAGGTCATAGTTAAGTCAATAAGCAAGACCTCAATAACAAAAACAAAACCAGCTATGGGCGCCTTGAAAATACCGGCTACAGCACCGGCAGCACCACATCCAACCAACAGCATCAATGTTTTTTGCTCTAATCTAAAAAGCCGACCCAGGTTAGAACCAATAGCCGCACCTGTCAATACGATAGGCGACTCTGCCCCTACCGACCCTCCAAAGCCAATCGTTACCGAGCTGGCTAAAATGGAAGAATACATATTATGGGGTTTAATACGACTTTCACGCTTTGAAAAAGCATAAAGAATTTTTGTCACCCCATGACCTATATCCTCACGAACAATATATTTAACAAACAGACCGGATAAAAGGATACCTATCACCGGATAAACTAACAACATATAGTTTGCTCCGACAATATTAAAATGTCCGGTCAAAAGTTCTTCAATAAAATGAATCAATTCCTTTAAGACAAAAGCTGCTAAGGCTGTCAGTATCCCTACTAGAAAACTAACAAACATAACAAAGTTGCGCTCTTTAATATGTTTATCTTTCCAAAGCAACAACCGGTAAAACCAACCTTCGTTTCTCATCCTATTCCCTAACCTTTCCCGATGTTTTATTCTCTTATTACTTTAACAACTCCTCCTTCGAATAACTTAATTATTCCTGAAGGTTGAGACTTCTTCTTATCATTCTGCCTATATTTAACGATATAATCTACACCATCTTTTATCTCTTCAGCTATTTCCGCGTAGTTAGCAGGTGATTTTTCACCACTTACATTGGCTGATGTAGAGACTATCGGACGACGGAAACGCTCGCAGAGCTTACGTGAAAACTCTTCTTGTGTGATTCTGAAACCAATGCTCCCATCTTCAGACAGCAACGATGCCGGAAGATTCTTTCCTTGTGGATAGATAATAGTAAGCGGTTTGTCGGAAACGGCTAATAAGTCCCATGCAATATCCGGTATTTCAGACACATACATATTCAGCTTTGCTTCATTATCCGTCAGCAGTAACATCGATTTACTATCTTGGCGTTTTTTTAATTGATATACCTTTTCCACTGCTTCTTCATTCGTAGCATCACAGCCTATTCCCCATATCGTATCTGTAGGATAAAGAATAATCCCACCTTGTTGCATGATTTCACATGCTTTTTCAATATCTTCTTTAAACATCTTCAAACATCTTATAAGATACAAAAGTACAATTTATAGTTTCTCAACCAAAAGTATTCTTTCTTTCGGAATAGATAAGCCTTTTAAAAAGAAAATCCGCACAAGATTTTATTTCTTACACGGATTTATTTATGGTTTAAAGTGCTCAAAGGCACATTGCCAATTAGTCCATCAATTGAAAATCTAATTGTTTTCTTTCCAGATTTGCCTGAGCTACCCGAATCGTTATCGGGTCACCTAAACGGTATTTACGACGATTTCTACGACCCACTAAGCTATAGTTCTTCTCGTCAAATTCATAAAAATCATCGTCCAAGTCACGAATAGGCACTAACCCTTCAGTTTTGTTTTCATTCAATTCGACATATAGTCCCCATTCTGTTACACCTGAAATAACACCATCAAATACTTGACCAATGCGGTCTTGCATATATTCCACTTGTTTATACTTGATAGAAGCACGCTCAGCATTGGCTGCTACTTGCTCCATACCGGAACAATGATCGCACATTTCCTCATATTTTGCAGTCGAAGCACTCCGTCCACCTGCGGCATAACGCTCCAGTAAACGGTGCAACATCATATCCGGATAGCGTCTGATGGGAGAAGTAAAGTGCGAATAAAATTTAAAAGCCAACCCATAGTGACCAATGTTTTCAGTAGAATAACGCGCCTTTTGCATCGACCGTATGGCCAATGTTTCTATCAGGTTTTCTTCAGGCTTTCCTTTCGACTTTTCTAACAAACGATTAATATCTCTTGTCAAAGAACTTTCAGACCCGCCCACTTTCAACTTATATCCAAATTTACTAACAAATGTGGCAAAGTTTTCCATCTTATCAGGGTCCGGAGCTTCATGGATACGATAAACAAATGTTTTTGCTTTTTTTCCCTTCCCAACATCTCCTATCATAGAAGCTACGGTACGATTGGCTAAAAGCATAAATTCCTCTATCAAATGATTGGCTTCTTTCGATTCACTAAAGTAAACACCCAAGGGCTTACCTTGCTCATCAAGTTTGAAGCGTACTTCAAAACGGTCAAAGTCAATCGCTCCATCTTGAAACCGTTTTTCACGCAGTTTCTGAGCCATCCGATTCATAACTAATATTTCTTCCGCATAAACCCCTTCACCGGTTTCAATTGCTTTTTGTGCATCTTCATACGTAAAACGATGATTGCTTTTAATAATCGTTTTAACAATCCGATGGTCAATAACGTCCGCCGCTTCATTCATCGTAAACACAGCCGAGAAACACAGTTTTTCTTCGTCAGGTCGCAACGAGCATATATGATTGGATAAACGCTCAGGCAGCATCGGAATCGTTCTATCTACCAAATAAACCGATGTAGCACGCTCATATGCCTCCTTATCTATTATATCATCCGGCTGCACATAATGGGTTACATCAGCAATGTGCACACCTATCTCCCAAGTGTCAGCAGTCAGCTGACGTACGGATAAGGCATCATCAAAATCTTTGGCATCCTCTGGGTCTATCGTGAATGTAGTTACTTCTCTAAAGTCCTCACGCTTCTTTATTTCATCAACCGAAATCTCTTCAGCTATTTTATCAGCAGCTCTTTCTACTTTTTCCGGATACTTATAAGGAAGACCGTATTCAGCGAGAATAGCATGCATTTCCGTATTATTCTTACCGGCCACCCCTAAAACATCCAAGACTTCACCCAGTGGATTCTTGGCATTATCGGGCCATTCAATAATCTGAACAACTGCTTTATCACCATTCTTTCCGCCGTTTAGCTTATCTAACGGGATAAAAATATCATTGGCTAAAGTTTTATTCTCTGTTATCAAAAACGCTAACCCTTTTGATACTTGCAGTTTTCCAACAAACTGTTTAGTTTGTGTTTCTAATATTTCAACAACTTCCCCCTCTGGCTCAGCATGCCGCTTTTTCGCAAAAAGCTGTACTTTTACTTTATCTCCATCCATGGCATGCATAGAGTTACGCTCTGCTACAAAAATGGATACATCTCCCTCATTCGGGACAAAGAAGTTTTTTCCATTACTTCTTCGATGAAAAGTACCAATTTCAACCAGTCCTAAATCATTGTAACGGTATCTTCCTAAATCAACTTCTATCAAAAAACCATCCAACACCAAGTCTTGTAGCAAAGAAGATATTTGCAATTTCTGTGTTTGATTTTCAATTCCTATCAAACGAGACATTTGCTTGTAATTATATACTCCTTTCGGATTCGATTGAAAAGCAGCAACCAATGCTGACAATAAGGCTTCTTTTTTCAACCGTTTAGGCTTCTGACTTTTAGACGTTTTCGTTTTCTTTATACTAGTCGAATATTTATTTTTCTTTCTCATTAATTTCAATTTCTATTATCATGACCAAAATAGTTTGGTTTCATTCCTCTTGAACCTACTTGACAACTGAATACACTTCCACTTAAGGG
Source organism: uncultured Parabacteroides sp. (assembly GCA_964610765.1). Taxonomy (GTDB): domain Bacteria; phylum Bacteroidota; class Bacteroidia; order Bacteroidales; family Tannerellaceae; genus CAZSWS01. The sequence continues at coordinate 1,117 of CAZSWS010000092.1, read as the reverse complement.
ATACTTGGCTAATTCTTCTTCCGTAAGTCCTAACCGAGCAGTTGTTATGTACAAGGTTTCCATATTTTCACCACCAAATGCACAAGAGGCTACATTTGGCACGGGCAATTCCACTTTTGCCAACAGTTCGCCGGTGTAAGGATTATAACAATACACTCCAAACCCACCCCACTGAGCAACCCATAAGTTGCCTTTTGAGTCGATTGTCATACCATACGGCAAACCGATATCTTTTTTTATTTTAACCGCATTTCCATCAAACAGGATGTCACCCGTATGCTTATAATATCTATACCGCTGTATTCGACGGGTAGGCGTATCATTATAATACATAAACTTATCTCCGGGCGACCAAGTTATACCGTTTGAGAAAGTCATACCTCGCAGTATTCTCTCAAATTTACCATCAGGAGATAAGGAGTAAAGCGAAGTAGCTCCCTGCCTGTTCTCCAAAGACGTAGTTCCAATCCACAAATTACCCTCAGGACCACATTTCCCATCACTAAAAGACAATTCACCCTTGCTTTCTTCCAATCTTGCTAAAATATCAAGATTTTCATTCTCTAAGTTAAAACGAACCAATTCATCTTCTAATGCAAGAATCAGCGTCTGTTCAGACTCAAGTGCTAATGCTGAAATCCTACTAGTAAACACCCATTTCTGGCGACCTTCCGTCTTTGGATTATACTCATGCAAGGTTTTCCCTTCTGAATCCAACCAATACAATAGTTTTTTATTAGGTTCCCAAATGATAGATCCTCCACGCATTGCTTCGCCTTCAATAAGTAAGCTGGGAGTTATAACTCGACATTTCTCTTTACACGAAGTAACGAGTGTGAGTAAAGCAGTTAATAGGAAGAACAAACATATATGCTGGGAGAGTCTATAAATAATACGCATCATATAAAGTTTAGAATACAGCTAAGGGTTAACATAAACATACCATTCTCGCTTATCTTAGAAAGCTCCTCATCTTTTCAAATTCATCTTCGCCTACAAAGGTATAACAATGTTCTTTTAAAAAAGGAGAAAAAAAACGATTTTATTATAAGATGCGCTATAAACGCATTCGGGGTCGTCTGTCTTTGTTGTTGACTGACGACCCCGAAGGAAAAAA
>CAZSWS010000091.1:0-9098 GCA_964610765.1 uncultured Parabacteroides sp. | reverse complement strand
AGCGGTCGCCCTATCTTATCAAAGGGTTGTATTATAAAGGATTATCAAACCAGCCGTTGATGACTGCCGCGGCTTGTGCGATTCCGCATCGGAGTGCGGGATGACGGTCTAAGGAGTATTGGCGATATGAATTGCAGTCGGTGCCCGCAATGACGGTTGGGGGTGTTCGCTTGTGCATGAATTGCGTATCGCCGCCCATAATGGCGTTTGTGATACAAATTGATACAGAAAGACCAAAAATCAATCAAAAAGATTCTTTTTTGTAAGATTGACTATTTTTTTTGTAAGATTGGACTCCTAAATGTGTGATGCTTTCTATTAATTTGTCCTAAGGATTATAAACAATTTTACTCCTATATATATGCAATTTAAAGTAGTGGCAACTGTTGATGAATATTGAGTTTACTACATGATGTATATTGAAAGACCACCTCTGAAATTTGATAGAAACGTGAACTGCAGACTGACTATGAGTGAGATTTGTTGAATACAGAAATGTCTTTTCTGAACAATCTCAATTTATACGTGATGATATAAAATATTAAAAACCTTAATACAATAAAACAATGGGATTAGACTATTATTTATACTACATCTATTACTCTTTTTTGGGAATGCCTTTTATTATAAGAGTATCAATTATATCATTGAGCATATTTGTTCCATTATATCTGTTGTGCGGATATGTTTATTATAGACTTATAAGAAGGGGACACCGAATTAAAAAAATAGATAAGGATTTAGAAGCGAACTACAGGGAGGTTCTTCAATTTATTATTACTTCTATAAAAACTTTATTACCTGAAGATTTAGATCGATTGTTGCCTCCCCAGTTAAAAAGATTAAATAATATAGAAATAGACCGATTCACTCGGTTGGCTTGCACCATATCTAAAGAGAATGAGCATGCCTATATTAATTTTGAAAACAATAAAGTATTGTTGGATTATCTAAACATTCGTCAGTATTGGGAAAAACGACTTAAACATGGCAGTACGATGCAAAAACGCAATTCTCTCTTAAGACTTGACGAATTGAATGTAAGAGTCTCCGGTGCTCTTCTGATGGATTTAACGTATAATCGAAATGTTTTTTTAAGAAAACGATCTCGTTCCAGTTTTCTGAATTTAACACATAGTAATCCCTACAAATTTTTGGAAGAAGGGTTTGATGATGCGTTAAATAATTGGGATAAAATAGAAATGCACGATATTTTAGAAAAACGTGCAAACAAAAGTACACTTCCTAATCTTGCTCGCTTGGCTTTACGCTCTGACGACATCGGTTTTCAGTGTTTTATGGTTGATGAAATCGCCTATTTTAAACAAAAAGAGAATATACCTAGTTTAGTTAAACTCGTAAAAGATACGGGAACAAATTCCGTTCTTTTGATGCATTGTATCAAAGCATTGGGTCATATGCAATGCCAAGAAATTGAACCCGAATTATTTAGGATATATCCCATGCAAGCTCAATATGTGCAACAAGCTATTATTGAGGCTATCGTCAAATTTAAAACAGGAGAAGCACTTCCAAGCCTGATTGATGCATTTAAAAATGCAGTTGACGACGAAAGAAGAATATTTATTTTATCTGCTATTTATAACTATGGCGAGGAAGGGCGCGCTTACTTTTTCTCGATACGGCAAAAGGAAAGCAATCTCTCTCATTTGTTATTTAAACATGTAAGTAATCCTTTGTTATCAACGTTTTAAGATGGTTTGAATGAAAACATTAATATATTTCTATCAGTATTTAGTGTTCTTCTATGGTATTTCTTTTATTATCATCCTTACTGTTTTACTTTTTCTGAGCATAATAAAAGCATGGAATTACAAATGGCAGTACACTAAAAAAGAAGATGAAATATTAAGAAAATCTCCTTATGCGCCGGCCATTTCTATTGTTGCGCCGGCGTATAATGAGGCTACAACAATTATTACTAACGCACGCTCTCTATTAACAATAGACTATCCAAACTTTGAGGTTGTTATTGTCAATGATGGTAGTACGGATAATACCTTGGAACTACTTATTGATGAGTTTGACTTGGTTGAAACGCCTTATGTATATATAGAAAAGGTACAGTGTAAACCGTTTAAAGGACTTTTTAAATCAACAAATCCTTTATACAGCAAGCTGACAGTCGTGAATAAGGTGAACGGTGGGACTAAAGCGGATGCGAGTAATGCCGGAGTCAATGTAGCGAAGCATGATTATTTTATATGCACGGATGTAGACTGTATTTTATCTCGGGATGCATTATTGAAAATGATTGAGCCTGTCCTCAATTCATCTGTCCCCGTGATAGCAGTAGGTATAACTATGCGTATGGTGAACAGCTGCGAGGTAAATGAAGATGGAGTTATCACCAGAGTCAGACCACCGAAGGGGTTAATCCCTCGTTTTCAGGAGTTGGAATATTTACGGTCATACCTAGTAGGAAAAATGGGCTGGTCAGCAATGGGGTTGATGCCCAATGTCTCAGGAGGAATAGGCTTATTCAATAAGTCGGTGGTCATTGCAGCAGGAGGATACGACCCATTATCGCACGCTGAGGATATGGATATGCTTATACGGATGATTGCTTATATGAAAAACTTCAATAAGCCATATAAAATACCTCATGTGCCTGTGACCGGGTGTTGGACTGAAGGACCACCCAATCTGTTTGTATTAAACAAGCAAAGAACTAGATGGGGACGTGGGTTGTTGCAGTTTTTTATTGTACACCGTAAACTTTTGTTCAATCGCCATTATGGGAAAGAAGGTCTAGTGATGCTACCTTATTTATTTCTTTTTGAACTTTTAGCACCTATTGTCGAATTTTCCGGTATAGCGATGACTATTTATTTCTTGTTTACCAATAAGATAAACTTTGAAACGGCCTATGTGCTATTTTCATTTGTGTTTTTGTTTTTTATCATGATTTCTGCCATTACGGTCGTATATGATATGGTAATAAACAAACTGTATCAAAAATTCGGAGAGTATTTTAAACTTTTTTTATGCTCCTTGTTCGAACTGGTTGTTTATCATCCATTCATTATTTTCTTCAATGTAAAAGGATACGTAGACTTCTTATTTAAACAAAAATTTGAATGGGGAGAAATGAAACGTCAGGGAGTACAAGTTAAACAAAGCGAAGAAAGCTAAACACGCAAAATTATGAAAAGACGACTCATAGTAATTCTTTATTTCCTGTTTTTGACAATCTCTTCTTTTGCTCAGTTTGAAATCAATCCGGACAATAGAGATGAGTATATAGAAGCAGCTAAACAATTGTTTAATGAAAACAAATGGGAGGAAGGCAAAAAAACAGTCGATGTAGGACTTGAAAAATACCCGAAAGATTCTGATTTGAAAGAATTGAATGGAAGATATTATTTGGAGAAAAGAGATTATGAAAAGGCTCGCTATGAACTCAAAAAGGCCATAGAATATAACTACAAAAACCTCAGTGCTAAGCAGACTTTAGTAACTGTCGAAATGGCTACAGAGCGTTATTCAAGTGCCATTGCCTATATCAATGAAATTCTTGAAGCCATACCCTACGATAAAACTTTGTGGCTGAAAAAAGCGGAGGCTTTTCGTGCACAAGGAAATATAGTAGAGTCCAATCGGCTGTTAAAGCGTATTCATCATATTTATCCGGAAGATAAAGTTTTAAAAAGTAATCTGCTGGATTATTTGTATGAGGAGTATAGCGGCATAAAAGAAACGGCTTCGGTGGATGAAGTAGCAGAACTAGCCATTTTTATAATAAATGAAGACCCTCAAAATGAGGATGTCTATTTGGGCTTAATAAATAAATACTTACAGGCGGGTGATTTTGAAAATGCGCTGACATATGCTGAAAAAGCCGTGTACGATATGCCTAAAAATATAACGGTGATTAAAAAGCGAAATTCAATTTTAGCTCATTTAAACAGGTATCAAGAGATTTTATCTTCATTGAAAGAGTTGATGGCTCAAAATGGTACTACCGTTCCACTTCAGCAAGAGTACAACTACTACATGGAGGAAGCTGCGCGTCATTCGGAGAAATCAGACCATTATTATAATTATCAAATGCTATTTCAGAAAAACCCGAAAGACAAAGCTTACTTTAATAAGGTATATACGACCGCCCTATCCAGAAAACTCTTTGATGATGCTTCTGAAGCCATCAAATTAGCCCGAAGAGCAGAAGGAGATACGAAAGACTTGCTGCTGAAAGAGCTTTACTTATATGAACAAATGGGAAATCAGTCGAAAATTAAGCAACTAACCTACCGTATCAACGAACAGTACCCGGAAGACGAAGATATAAAGTATCAAAAGTGTGTCCTGTATTACAAAGAAGCGAAAGACTTGATGGCCGATCGAATGTTTCAAAAAGCGATGCCTTTTTTGATATATATTGAAGAAAACGGAGATGAAGAGTTGGTAAATTTCTCCCTGAATTCTCAGTATAGTTGTCTGGTCGAGTTGAAAGATTTGGACAAAGCAATTGTCGTAATTGATAAACTAATAGCATCGGAACCCCAAGAAGAAGAATGGCGTTTTAAAAAGTCCAGCTTGCTTGGAAATAGAAAAGACTACTTGGAGGCTCTTCAAGAATATGAATATGGTTTACAGTTGATTGAAACAAAAGGAGATTATAAGTTATTGAGGCTTGCAGGGTATGACGAGCAAGCTACGATGTACATTAAGGCACTGATGGATGCCTACCGCTTTGAAGAAGCTATTGAGTTAATCGATCACTGTTTAGACGTATATCCGGAAAGTGAAGCAGCCTTGCGATATGGGTATAACATTTCCTACCAAATGAAGGATGTAGAGAAAATGAAGAAATATCTATCGCTGGGAATAGAGCAATATCCGGAAGATATATTTTATCTCTTAAAGATGGCGGAAGCTCATATCTCAACAGAAGACTATGAGTTAGCATCTGCTATTTTGCTTCCTCTTTTAGAAAAACATCCTTACCATACGGGAGCAATCGCTTCATATAGTCTCCTTCAATTTTATAAAGCAAAGCAACTGATAAAGCAAAATGATGTCGAAGAAGGCATGAAGCTACTGGATGATGCACTGCTTTACGATGCGGACAATTCGGATGTTAAGTACATGAAAGGAGTGGCTTTTGAAAAGTTGCATATGACTGATTCTGCTGCCTATTACCAGTCTTTTTATGACCCTTCGCTCCGTGAGCTAAAAGACTATGAAAGGCATATGAAATACCTGAATTTTGTAAAAAAGAAGCATGAAGTCACCTTCTTTTCTGATTTGTACAGACCTTCTGACCTTGATATAATAACGGCTGTGTCCGGAGTTGAATATCTGCAAATGGGAAGAAAGGATACATATGCCGGACGATTTTTCTATTCAGGGAGAGACAACGGAAAAGGAGTGATGGTACAAGCTGAATGGAGCCATGTATTTAATAAAAAGTTTTATAGCATGCTGAATGCTTCGGTTGGAGATAAGGCTTTTCCTCGATTTACGGCAAATGTTGCTGCCTATTATACCTTTCTGCCGTCATGGGAAGCAGAGCTCACCCTCGGGTTCAGAAATTTGTCTGATACCCTTTCTAACCAAATGTTCAACCAGCAGGTGGGAGTTTCTAAAGAGTTCAGTTTTGCACGTTTTACTGCAAAATTTAATTCAGTAATACTTGATAAGAGCTGGCACTATAATATCTCCGGACAAGGTCGTTTCTATATCCGCGACCATAGAAATTATGTCACTGCCATGGGTGGTCTAGGATCAGCGCCGGATATTGAAGTGATTGATGCAGAGCTATATCGTTCATTTGATGTGACAAATGTAATGGTAGGATTAGGCGGGCATTTTATTCTAAGTGAAATGTGTAGCATAGATGCTACTGCTTTGTGGTATAACTATAAATTTGAAAACACGCTGTATAAAAATATGTACAGCCTTCAACTTAAACTAAATATCCGATTCTAAATGAATAGAACAACACTTCTTGTAGTAACTTTTGCATTAATACTGAATGCTGGATGTATGCAACGTTCACAATCGAAAGAATCTCAGTATTTTTTGACCTGTGATGAAAGTAGGGTCAGCAAAAAGTGGTGCGCTTATTTGGCTTATCACCTAAAAAAACGCTCTTCGGAAAATGTCATCCTTTTGGATAAAGAAAAGGCAGGTTCAACATTCATCTATATTTCGGTAAATAAGGAAAGTGAGTATGACTATTGTATCGAAAAAGAGAAAAGAAAAATCAGTTTAACAGCTAAAGATGAACAAACCATGCTTTGGCTTATCTATCAGCTAATAGGGAATCTGTCAATTGACTGTAAAGGCATTAATGCGGAGGATATTCCTCCACCTATAATTTCATTAAATACAGCCTGTAAGAATTTTGACTTCTCATACAGAGAACCTTATTTTTTGCCTAACTTACAATTTGAATATGCCCCTATCATTGGGACAGATATGGTTGAAACTGCTTGGGGATTATGGGGACATGGACTGGGAAAGGTGGTTAATAATCAGCGAGTGGACTCTATTTACGCGATACAAAATGGCGTGGAGAATAAAGAGCAGTTTTGTTTCTCCAGTACCAATCTTTGCTTATTGCTTAAGTCGTATATTCTGGATAATTACGGTGACGGAAGTGAGCTGGGCTATCGGTTTATGATTATGCCCAATGACAATAAAGTGGTTTGTATGTGCCCAAAATGCGTTGCTGCCGGAAATACAGAAAAAGATGCCATGCCGGCATTATCTAATTTCATGGTGAAAGTAGCTAAACATTTTCCTAAGCATTTATTTTTTACAACAGCTTATTTAACGGTCTTATCACCCCCTAAAAAGCCATGGCCTGACAATACGGGGGTGGTCATTAGTACCATTCATTTGCCCAAAGGAATTGCGCTAGAGTCTTCAAAAGCTTTAAGCGAGTTTTTAGATATGAAAAATGCCTGGATGCAAAAAGTATCGCATATCTATATATGGGATTATGCTGCTAATTTTGATGATTGGATGACTCCTTTGCCGATATTGTATGCATTGCAAAAACACTTGCAGTTTTACAAAAAAGAGCATATAGAAGGTGTGTTCCTCAATGGGAGTGGGTATGATTATGCGCCGTTTGACGATGTGAAGACGTATGCTTCATCCGCTTTAATGATGGATGTGGACCTCTCGGTTGACAGCCTTTGTAGAAAATACATGACTCATTGTTACCCTGTTTCAGGTGAGTATCTGGCTGATTACTATCTGTCTATAGAGAAGAGGTCGCAGGAGCTTAACAAACCGTATGAACTATATGGCAACCTTCGTAGTAGTATTATTTTTGCCGACCTGGATAAGTTTGTTGCTTTCTATGATGGCTTGGAAGATTATATCACAAAATCGGCGGATGAAGAGAAAAGCAAGCTAAAAAAACTACAAACCGCTCTTTCTTTTACTCGTCTTCAATTGGCACTCTATCAAGGAGCAGGTAAACATGGATTGGGAAGAATAGAGCAGTCTGTAATGATTCCGTTTCCGGAGACAATGCTATATCTTGAAAGATTGAAACGCTACGTGAGTTTTGAGGATATGAAAACTTATAAAGAAGCAAAAGGTGCTCTTGATGAATATGTGATAGATGTTGAAAAGAGATTAAGTAAACCGATAGAAAACCACCTGATTAATGCCTCTCTCAAAGTGATGACTGAGCTGGATGAAGACTATCAGGATATTGAAGTAATCCAAAACGGTCTGTTGGGCTATCCTGAAAATTATCATTACGGTTGGCTCATTGTTAGCGCAGACTCTTTCAAGCTTCTGATTCAGGCGAATGCTAAAATTCGGGAGGCAAAGACCATACACTTTCGTTTTTTAAACGATGACCGGCATAATATTCTTCCTCCTGAGAAAATATGGATATACAAAGACGGAGAGGTGTTTGCTGAGTTGTCTCCAAAGGATTTTACGGCTAAGGATAATTTAGTTGAATTTTCACTTGATTTTGATTGGTCGGCTGTCGAGGAAGTTGTTGTTGAGATGGTTAAACAAAAAGGGGAGAGAGTTTCGATGGCTTTTGACGAATTGATTGTTAATTAAAAAAAAGCGATGAAAACGAACAAATACAGATGGATATTATTTTTAATCTTACCGGGTATGCTTGGTGGTTTATCTTCTTGTTTTAAGGTAAAAGATAAATACACAACGATATCAGTTGTAGATCCTGTAAGACATTATCCACCCATTCTTTTTGGGCAGATACTAGAGGTCGTTTTTACGATTGAAAATACCGGTAATGAACCTCTTTTTGTAAAAGATATTCATGTTTCCGGAGGCTGTGAGTTGTCAGATAAAACAAATATAAAGGTGCTCCCAGTCAAAGGAAAAGGATTTATACATGTGTTTTATGACAGTCGGAAAAATATAGGATATGTAAAAAACTACATTACTATCTATGGTAATTTTGAATCTAAAGAAAAAGAAGAACTTACTTTTGACCTCAATGTTGTTCCCAATGCACATTATACGAAAGATTATGAAGAGGTGCATAAGGAGAAAGACCGAACATTTATCGAAGAGCTAGTTGATGGGTCTGAAAATGAGCGAAAGTATATAGTCGAGTAAGTGTAAATTAAGGAGAAAATGAATGAAAACCACTCCGAAAATCACGTTTGAAAAGCTAAGTAAATCTTTTGTGAAATTGACTTTTTTATTTGTGAATTTAGAACCATACGTATGTGATACTTTCTGTTTATTTGTGATAGGAGTGTGTGTAAGTGGTTTTATAACAATGTATTAGTATTCGATGGCAAGTCGTTGCTGCGTATGAAAAACCAACCAAGCTGAATGCACTGATTCACTTTTTTCGATGAATCCACAAATGAGAAAGCTGAAGTTATTATTAGTATTAGTAGTAATGTCCGTTAGTTTTATCTCCTGTGGCGATAATGATTCGCCTTACGGAGCGGATTATACGGAAACCATTCAAATAATGGTCGTTGCCGACTGGGATGACATTGGGGCAGGTGTCATATATTTAAATCCAATCGACTGGTAATATTGTGGTGAATCGTGCATGGCATGGGACGATTGTAGGGGCGACTAGCGGTCGCCCTATCTTATCAAAGGGTTGT
>CAZSWS010000090.1:0-9264 GCA_964610765.1 uncultured Parabacteroides sp. | reverse complement strand
AAGGATTGTTTCTTCGATGTGAAACGAAGCATGATTTTTTGTTAAATCACTCAAAACCATGAGAATAAAAAATCTGTGATGTTACGATTGCGTTATAAATAAGTAAAGGTGTACGTGATTGCTCACGCAATTCCATACTACCTTAGTGTTAAACAAATTATTATTCTAGTATGAATTCCTATTTGATTGTCGATTTTTTGTATAGAGATGAAAAAGATGTGTGAGTTTGTTGGATGAAAAGCCATGTTTGTGCGCATTTTTCATGAATTTATGCTGTTTTTGTAAAAAAACTGAACAAACCCTCTTGCAACTAAATTAGGATTTCTTATATTTGTCAATTGAAAAGTATATTAAAAATTACTTGTGTTTAACAAAAAGAGTGTGTTTATGAAAAAACTTGTTTACTTACTATTGTGCCTATTTATGGCTACAGGTTTGTCAGTAGCGCAAACTACCCGTGTTAGCGGTACGGTTTTGCATGCTGAAAATGATGAGCCCATATTAGGAGCTTCGGTTACGGTCAAAGGGACCGGAATTGGTATCTCTACAGATACAGAGGGGCGATTTACGTTGAATATTCCTACTAATGTGAAAACAGTTCATGTTTCCTTTTTAGGGGCTATTTCTCAAGACGTGCCCGTTTCATCCAATATGGTGATTCGCTTAGAACCTTCACAGGCGGCACTGGATGAGGTGGTCGTTTTTGGATATGGAACAGCTCGGAAACTAGGGTCTGTGGTAGGGTCTGTAGCGACCGTATCAAGTGAGGCTTTAAAGAAAAATCCATCTCCTAACTTTACGGATGCTCTTCAAGGGCAGGTGGCCGGACTATCGGTGCTGTCCGGTTCGGGTGAGCCAATCCAAAACGCAACTATGCGTCTACGTGGTGTTAACTCTATTACAGCAGGAAATACACCTTTGTTTATTTTGGATGGATCGCCTATTTCTTCGAACATGTTCAACTCCTTAAATCCGGCAGATATCACGAATATTACCGTACTGAAGGACGCTTCTTCTACAGCCATGTACGGTTCGCGTGCTGCTAATGGAGTAATTGTATTGACCAGCAGAAAAGGCAAAATGGGGGAAAAAGCCCGTGTCAATCTTCGAGCTCAATATGGCTTTTCAAGCATGATTACCAATAAGCTTGATATGATGAATTCCGCTCAATATATTGATTTTCGGGAACTGATTGGTTCACCTCTTCCGGCTGAAGATGTGAAGATTGTTAGAGATAATAATATTGATACAGATTGGATTGATCATATTTTCCGAAACGATGCGCCTACCTATCAGGTGGATTTGTCAATAACGGGGGGGAGCGAAAACATCAATTACTATCTTTCACTCAATCATACAGAAAAAGACGGTATAGCACCGTTATCTACATTAAGACGTGAGTCTTTACGTGCCAATTTGGACGCAAGAGTCAATCAATGGTTTAAAGTTGGTTTGAATAGCAATTTTGGATTTCAAAAATACAACTATAACCCGGAGTCGGATACTTCCGGCGGCTTATATGGATTTAATCCTTCATTCTTTGGCGCCCGTGCTTTACCTATTGATGCAACCAGGTATTATACCCTAGATGATAATGGTAAGGCAGTCTATGGAGATAGAGCTGATTTTTTACATTATACTAAAGTGTTAAATCCCCTGCTAGGCTCAGAGTTAAGGGCTATAGATCGTACGAATGTGACGGCTAATGTAACACTGAATGAGGTGATCACGCCGATAAAAGGTTTGACGATAGAAGCCAAACAATCCATGGAAGCGAGAGATTATAGGAGTTCTGTATTTGAACACCCACTTGAGGATCATTATTCACCAATGGGAGACTTTGTGCAGTATAATAGTGGAGCAGGGTATCGCAGTGAGTCTTTTACTCGTTATTATCGTTTTACTTACACCCATACAGCTGAATATAAAAGGAGCTTTAATTTAGATCATAATATGAGTGTGTTGTTAGGGCAAGAGTCTGAAGTATCTAAGAATCACAGTTTTGGTATATCACGTGACGGTCATACAGATTCAAGAAATAGCTTGTTGACTCATGGTACAGAGGTGCCTAATAACCCCTCTCATTCTATTGTTGAAGAGTCTCGGAATTCATACTTCGTGATAGGGGATTACAATTATCAAGAAAAATATTTCTTTAATGGTTTATTCCGTCGGGAAGCAAGTTCTTTGTTTGCACCTGATGGTCGCTGGGGTAATTTCTGGGCTTTAGGAGCTAAATGGGATATTAAAAAAGAAAGCTTTATGCCTCAACTAGACTGGCTAGATGGTTTATCTTTGCGTGCAAGTATTGGTGCAACCGGTAACTCCTCTATTGATAACTACCTTTTCTATGGATTAGCATCCGGTAGTAATTTGGTCTATAATGGCGAATCAGGTATGACTGTATCTCAAGCGAGCAATTATGATTTAACCTGGGAAACAGTTACAGCTACGAACATTGCATTAGACTTCCGTTTGTTTGACCGGGTAACCGTATTGGCAGAATTTTATAAGAAGAAAACTTCTGATATGTTGATGGAGATTCCCTTCTCTTATACAACCGGTTTTGGAGGTGGATATGGAAATATTGGTGCTATGACAAATACAGGTGTTGAACTAAATGTAGATGTGGATATTTTAAAAGCCAAAGATTATCTATGGACATTCAGAGCCAATGTGAACTATAATAAAAACGAAATTACGGAGCTATTTAATAATAAAGAAGAATATGTTTTGTCAAATACAGGCTTAAAGCTTCAGATAGGAAAACCCTATGGAGAGTACTATCAAGTAAAATATTTAGGCGTTGACCCCCGTGATGGTAAACAACTTTGGGAAGATTATCAAGGGAATCCAACTAAGGTATATAATGAAGACCGTGATGCTCAAATGAGCGGAAAGCAACGTTATGCTCCTTGGTCCGGAGGTTTTGGCACCTACTTTACTTGGAAAGGAATTAGTGTAAGTGGAGATTTTGCTTGGGTGCTGGGTAAATATGCAACGAATAATGATAGATACTTTCTGTCTAATCCTTTCAAGTATGGAACGAGTAATAACCAAACGACAGATATGTTGAATTTATGGACAACACCTGGGCAAATTACCGACATACCGGGAGTTGGGGAGGAAATATTCTTTGATTCACATTTGTTGGAAAATTCTTCTTTCTTACGATTGAAAAACTTAAATGTAGGCTACGATTTACCTAAGAATTGGGTGCGTAAAGCAGGTTTGACAGGTGTAAATGTGTTTTTTACCGGAAGAAATCTATTTACAGTAACTAACTATACAGGTTATGATCCCGAACCGGATACTAATGTTATTCTATTTAGGTATCCAAACACGAAAGAATTTGTATTTGGAGCTGAAATTACATTTTGATGAATAAAAGAATTTAATTATGAAAAAAATATCAATATTACTTTTACTTGTAATCGGTTTGGCTGCCTGTGATATGGACTTAAAACCACATTCAAGTATTGAGGAAAACGAGGCAGTGCAAACCTTGAATGACTGCCGGAAATTCCGTAATGGATTATACGTGAACTGGCGTGGGTTATCTACCGGAGGCTACCTTATTTATTCGGAAATTCAAACGGATAATTTTAATGGAGTTATTGGTAATGGGAACCGCTTAGGTAGTTTATATACCGGTACGATTCAACCTCAAACCACTGAGATTACTAATATTTGGGCTAATTATTATTCCATTATTGCTAAAGCTAATTTTATTATTAATAAAATGGAAGCAATGGAAGGGCAGGAAAAAATATTTACCGAAGAGGAGTTGAAAGAACTTCGCCGCTATTTAGGCGAAGCCTATATTACTCGTGCATTTTGTCATTATAACTTGATTGATAAATTTAGCCCTGCTTATACAGAAAGCAATAAAGATGCGGAAGCACAGGGAGTTCCATTAGTGACATTATATGAGCCGTCTTCTTTGTATGAAAAATACCCCGGAAGGAATACATTGGGGCAAGGATATACGTTAATTAACGAAGATTTGTCGAATGCCGTGAAATATTTAGAAGAATATGAAAATTTTGACAAAACAGCAGCCCCGAAAGCTGAATCTGTTTATATGACTTCAGACTTTGCAAAAGCACTTCAAGCACGAGTTGCCTTATCTATGAAGGACTACCCAACAGCTTTAAAGATATCTGAGACTTTAATCAATGACAATCGGTATCCTTTAGTTAAGAGAGATACTCTACAAACTATGTGGGAAAATGATGAAGGAAAAGAAATTGTTTTTCTTGTTCATATGACAGAAATTCATCGAGGATCTCCAACAGGTCAAAGCTTTTTGAGTGATAAAGATCTCGTAGACTATCTACCTACAAAAGAAGTGGTTGATTTGTATGAAAAAGAGGATATTCGTAGAGATGTATATCTTAAGCCTAAAAAAATTATCACTACAGGTGGTGAACAAACAGTTTTTGTGTTCAGTAAGTTTGCTGGAAATATGAACTTGCAAACAGCTAAAGTTCCAGAATATCGGAACATGGGTAAGCCCGTACGTAGTGCGGAGTTTTACTTGATAGCAGCAGAAGCAGCTAGCAAAATTCCTGGACAAGAAGCTACAGCAAATAAATACTTGAATGCGTTGAGACAAGTCCGTATTGATGGATATAAAGAATCCACTTATTCGGGTGTCGTTCTTACGAATGAAATAGAGTTAGAACGTCGTCGTGAATTAATTGGAGAAGGATTTAGATTTGGTGACTTAAAGCGATGGGGTAAAGGCTTTAAACGTGCAGGTGCACATGCCGGATACAATGAAATGTTGATTTTACGAACGGGTAATCAAGATCAACTTTCGTATGAGGCAAATGACTACCGATTTGTTTGGCCTATTCCGAAAGGTGAGATAGATGCCAATCCTCAAATTGAGAAACAACAAAATCCGGGTTATTAATTGATAAACATGTAAAGAAGGAAAATATGAAATCTTTAAAATATATTGTGTTATTATTGATGTCAACCCTGTTTTTAGTTGCCTGTTCGGATGATGAGAAGATAAACTCAGGCAATGCAACAGTGGCGATGACTCAAACTGAAATGAAGGTAAAAGAAACAACAGGTGTGTTTCAAGTTCCTATTTCTGTAACCGGTGAACAAAATGCTCCAATAAAACTTACGGTTGAAGTTGCTGAATATGGAGAAAATCCGGCAATGGATGATGTACATTACATGGTTACATCCAAAACATTGATTATTCAGCCGGAGAATCCGCAGGTTAATTTAGAAATTAAGGCTGTAGATGACGATGTAATCAATAAAGACCGTACGTTTGTTGCGAAAATTGTTCAAGCGCAAGGAGCTGCTATTAGTGTGGAAAATGATGCAACAATTATTACACTCAGTGACAATGATGCGAATTTCTATGAAAAATTCGCTGGTAAATGGAAATTCTTTGCTAATAATGGAACAGCCTCTTATGATGTGAATATTCAAGTATATGATGAAAGCCATCCATTGTATGAAAAGGAAATGATTGTTACTGGTCTTATGGGTTATGATTGGACTACATTAACATTGGCTTATAATTATGATATAGAAACAGGAAAAGGTTCTTTAAATATACCTTTAGGTACGCAATTTGCTGATAACGTTAATTTTGGATCTTTTACGGGTTTAGTCCTAATTGGAACTGTAGTTGATGGAATGGTATATATTGAAGGAGAGATACCGGGTACATGGTCTGAGGATTTTAAAACCATTACCTTTGATCAAACTCTGCCTATTTATGGTGCTGTTTTTGACTCAGGGACATTCATGGGACGTTGGTTCCAATGGTCTGCTGCATCTTTTGAAAAACAATAAGTTTGTTTAGTTATATTTTTTAAAGGGTGTGTTATTAAACACACCCTTTTTACCATAAAGAACTTAGAACATAAAGAACTTATCTATGAAACGAAGCATCTTATTTTTCTTACTAGTGTGCTTTTCATTCGGGATATATGCCAAGGAGGTTACTGTTGAGCAGGCTAAATTGGTGGGACTCGAATGGATGCGAGCGAAAGTGAAAACCTTTTCCGGGACTGTACGTAACGTGGAAACGGTGTATCATAAGGATGTGAAAAGCATCTATATCGTTAACTTTGCTCCTACGGGTTGGGTGATGATTTCTGGAGACGACACCTCTACACCGCTGTTAGCGTATTCTCCGAATGGCTCATTTTCCTTACAAAGGGCGTTGCCCGATAATGTACAGGGTTGGCTGAATGTCTATAACCAGGAGATTGAACGAAATGCACAGCTTATGGATGAACCTGTAGTGGGTTGGGACCCGACATTGATTCGTACGAGAGTAAAAACGATAGGGGGGGAAGTGAAACCCATCATAACAATTGGATGGAATCAAGGAGATCCTTACAATCAGTTTTGTCCTAAAGTTGGTAGTCAGCGCACGCTGGTTGGTTGTGTAGCGGTAGCTATGGCGCAGGCGATGAGTGTGGCGCAGCATCCGGCTCGACCTGTGGGTACACATAGTTATAGACCTCCGGGTCTAGGAACTGTATCCATAGATTACGATAAAGAAGAAAGCTACAGTTGGGAACAAATATTAGCCGGGACTGATAATTATAAAGAAACAGCTCGGTTGCTGTACCATTGCGGAGTAGCTGTGAATATGCAATATGGAGTGGAAGCTTCCGGTGCCTATACATCTGAAGTTGGAGAAGCGATGCAGCAGTATTTTTCGTATAAGCATGCGAAGTATTATAGTCGTGCATCTTACTCTGGAGACTGGGCGCAGTTGATTATTAACGAGCTGCAGGCAGGTAGGGCCGTTATCTATGCCGGTCAAGATGTGAAAAAGAGGGCTGGGCATGCCTTTAACTTAGATGGGTATGATGGCGACCGTATGTATCATGTGAATTGGGGATGGGGCAATTACGGAAATGGCTATTACTCCATTGATGCGTTGCGTGATAGTTATATGGATATGGACTATACAGCCAATCAGGGGATGGTAATTGGTATTGATGCACCCTCTGAAAAACCTCGGAATATACTCTTATCTAATAATCGCATTGAATCCGGTTTATTAGCCGGTACACCTGTTGGAGAAGTACGTGTGGAAAATGCAGTGGATAGGCACGAGTATACATTTACTGTAAGAGGTAAATATAATTTAATTACTCAGCTGTACCAAGAGGTTCCTTTTGAAATTAAAGAAGGAAAGCTTTTAGCAACAAGGTCTTTAGACCCGGTGAATAGAGAGATTGAAATTGTTGTGGAAGATAAAACCAATAATACATCCTTGGCACAAGGATTTCTCATTCTAGTAACAGGTACATCCAGTGCGCAAAAAACCATCGAGGAAGCTACATCTTTTGCGTTTGATAAAACAACAGGGTTTATCGCCATTCAAACCAAACAGAATGTATCGTATACAGTTGTTTCGGAAGCTACCGGCGAAGAATACTATGCAGGTAGGGTAACGACTGAAACGCGGTTTGATATTGATACAGAAGCGTTGGCTTCGGGGGTGTATATACTGACGCTTTCGGATGAGAAGGACACGAAAAAGCTACGGTTTGTAGTCAAAGAATCTGTTAACGCTTTAAAGAACTAAACGACATGAAATATTTAAAATATCTAGTTATAGGCTTGTTTAGTGCATTGACACTACAAGGCTGTGGAGGCAGTTCGAAGGATGATCCGGACATTCCAATACCTACAGGTGAGACAGTGGATGTATCATTTGTTACGGAAGTAATGACGAAATCCGTAACGACTGAACTGAATGATGAACAAACAATGAATGTGTTTGCCAAAGAATACAACACGCTGTCATCTAACGATATGCAAACGAATATCAAGGCGACTCGTAAAGGAGGTACGTGGATTCCTGCGCCGGCTATCAAATTAACCAAAGCACAAAAGGCATTCCTTTATGCTGTTCATCCATATGATGCTGCAAATGTAGACCCGACAGCAGTTCCTGTACAAGTGCAGTCGCAAATAGACTATTTGTATTCGGGAGCAGGAGTAGCGGTGACATTTAATACACATACCGGTAAGTTGACTATGAAACATGCCCTATCCATGTTGTCTTTCAATATTAGCTTGAATGGATATGAAGGCAAAGGTGAATTGCAAGAAGTAACAGTCAACGGTGAAGAGTATTTCACAACCGGAACACTGAACATAGAAACCGGACAGATAAAAGGAACTACTGCCGGAACTTATAAAAAAGCAACGAGTCAGACCATCACGAAAGAGGGATGGACAGAAAAGCTACCAGAGTTCTTTTGTATTCCTTTTGCGTCAAAGGGAAGTAATGTAGCGGTGACTATGAAGGTAGATGGTAAGAACTATGCGGTGTTTATTCCGGAAATGAAGATAGAGCAAGGCATGAAATATATTTTCAGACTAGCACTTTCCTCTCATGGCTTAACGCTATTTGC
The DNA here is from genome assembly GCA_964610765.1 of uncultured Parabacteroides sp. Classification (GTDB taxonomy): domain Bacteria; phylum Bacteroidota; class Bacteroidia; order Bacteroidales; family Tannerellaceae; genus CAZSWS01. The sequence continues at coordinate 844 of CAZSWS010000090.1, read as the reverse complement.
TGATCAAACAGAGAAAATATCCTTGAATGTATATACGGACGAAATGCCGGACATGGGTGCGTACAGTGTGTTGAAATTGAAGCATACTAAAAACTCATTTACGATTCCAACTATTGAAGGAGGAGAAGGCTTTAGAGGAAATATATACTGGGGTAATGGTGAGATAGTAGGTTATACGCCTAATGCCTCATATACCTATAAGGGAGGCGGAAATAAAGAGGTAACCGTTGAAACATGGAATGCCACCAAAGTGTCTTTACCCACCCTTGAAGGCATTGAAGAAATAGACCTGTCTGAGTTTTAATTAAGTAGAAAGCAGAAAGGGACAAGTATAAAGGTATAAGGGCGATCAATTGGTCGCCCTTTTACAAACCAACGTCGTCACCCTGCACTCCGATGCGGAATCGCATAAGAAAAGACGATAATGAAAAATCCTCTTTATCCCGTAGGGATTATATATTGGTAGAATAAGATAGTATATAGGGGTTGGAATGCCGTAGGTATTTAATAAGGGATAAAGGGGCATCAAACCAGCTATTGATAACCGCTGCGGCTAGTGAGATTGCGCATCGGAGTACGCAGTGACTATGTCAGGTCGCGGCTAGTGCGCCGGATCGGAGTGCGCAATGACGGCAAACAGTCGCACCAGATCATTTATTCTTGATGATGTAATCTTTTGATAGGATAGGGCGACCGCCAGTGCGCCCCTACGCCTTTCTACTTTTCTCCATGCCTACAGCATGAAATGCTCTTGTCGGTGTTTTGTTTGTATTAGGGCGACCGGCCAGTCGCCCCTACAGTCGTTTAATAAACATAACGGCGCACTGGCATATCCCTAATTTCC
>CAZSWS010000089.1:6006-9313 GCA_964610765.1 uncultured Parabacteroides sp. | reverse complement strand
ATGGGCAAAGGAAGCGACATTGCAATGGATGTTGCTAAAATAACCATCATATCTGCTGACCTCACAAAAATACCGGAAGCCATCAAACTATCAAAGCTCACAGTTCGTACTGTCAAGCAGAATTTGTTTTGGGCTTTTATATATAACCTGATTGGCGTTCCTATTGCAGCCGGCATCTTATACCCCATCAATGGATTCCTTTTGAACCCGATGATAGCCGGTGCTGCAATGGCACTGAGTAGCGTGAGTGTAGTAACCAACAGTTTACGACTAAAGACAAAGAAATTAAACAAAGAGAATAATACAAGTAGTAATCATCAAACAAGTAAAATCATGAAAAAAGAATATGAAGTAACAGGCATGATGTGCAACCACTGCCGGATGCATGTAGAAAAGGCGTTGAATGCCATGGAAGGAGTGAAAGCAAGCGTTACACTCAGCCCGGCTGTAGCAAGCATTGAGTTTGAAGGAAAAGAAAAGACTATTGAGGAACTGCAATCAGCTTTAAGCTCAGCGGGAGAATATACCATTTCCAGTCTACGGTAAATGTAAAGAAGTTCACATAGGGGCAAAAAAAATGGTTGTCTCACGACAACCAATCTTCAATTGTTAACCTTAAAATCTAATACCATGAAAAACACAGTACAAATATAAGGCGTTTTTATGTTATACAACATGATTTTAAAACATAAAATGCATGGTTTACGTTTATTTAACAGTAATCAATCTGCATTTAATACAAATTCAATCTTTTAGACAAAGAACAGAATGAGTAGCTGTGCAGTCAGCACCCGCAAGAACATCGTAAGGGGATAAACCGTTGCATAAGCAACAGCCGGTGCGTCATTGCCTGAAGCTGCATTTGAATAAGCCAGTGCGGGTGGATCGGTCGTGCTTCCACTCATCAATCCCATAATTGATAAGTAATTGAGCTTACAGAAGAAGCGAGCTATAAATCCAAAAATCAATAAAGGAATAATGGTAATAAGGAAACCATATCCAATCCATACATATCCACCCTTATTTACAATCGTATCCACAAAGCCATTACCGGCTCCCACCCCTACACAAGCCAGGAATATAGTAATACCCACTTCACGTAAAAGCAAGTTGGCACTTTGCGTTGTATAAGTAACCATATGCAGTTTATAGCCATAAGCACCAATTAAAATAGACACAATCAGCGGTCCCCCGGCCAAACCTAATTTAATAGGCTGTGACAGTCCCGGTATGAACAATGGAATGCTACCCAATATAATACCGAGCGCAATTCCTATAAAAATGGGAATCAGATTTGGTTCATTCAAACGTTTCATGGAGTTACCCAGCATGTTGGCAGCTTTCTCAACCGATGTTTCCGTTCCTACCACACTAACCCGGTCACCTACTTGCAAACGTAATTCCGGGGTTGCAATCAAATCAAACCCTGAACGATTAATACGCGTAATGTTGATACCTAGCAGTTTCCTCAGTCCTAACGACCCCAAGGTTTTACCATTGATAGAAGACTTAGTTACCAAAATGCGTCTGTTTACCAATGCACTGTCTTTGCCCCATTCTTTAATATCCATAGAGATTTCTTCTCCGATGAAAGCCTTCACCGTTTCTTCATCTGCCTCAGTTGTAATGACCAATACACGGTCATTTTCATTCAGTTTTGTATTGGCTGAAACCACTTCTATTTGCTGACTGTCAGCATAAAATATACGAGAAACAACAAACTCTCTATGAGACATATATTCAGATAGTTCCTTAAGCGTTTTATTGAAGATTGCCGGGTTTTTCACAACCAAAGACAGTCTCTTTGCTCCGCCTGTACTATTATCTTCTTTTTGAATCTCTTCGTATTCTTTCTTTAGATCAATACGGAAGATGGCACGTATCGCTATTATTGATAAAATAATACCGACAACTCCCAATGGATAGGCAACGGCATAAGCAGTTGCTATTTCATTTCCATCTAATCCGGTTATCTCTGTATAAGCCTGCTGTGCAGCTCCTAGCCCGGGCGTATTGGTCACAGCTCCTGAAAGAACACCCACCATGGTTTGAATAGGTATGCCCGTAATATAATGAATAGCCAAGGTCGTTAACACCCCGGTAAACACAATTCCTGTAGCCAAAAGATTAAGGGTCAGCCCTCCTTTCTTCAGCGAGGAGAAGAAACTAGGACCTACTTGCATACCCACAGAAAATACGAATAATATCAATCCGAATTCTTTAAAAAAGTGGAGCACATGTTCGTTTACGCTCAGTCCAAAATGCCCTACGACAATACCGGCAAACAACACAAATGTAACTCCCAGGGAAACTCCGAAAACCTTAAATTTCCCCATCATCAAGCCAATAGCAATAACCACAGACAATAGTAAAATTGAATGGGCTATACTATCACTAAAAATCAAGTCCCAAAACCACTGCATACTCATAAAATTTATTTTTTTGAAGCCACAAAGGTAGCCAAATACTTCCGAGGAGACAAACAGCTACGGGTTTCAAACGTATAAAAAACACCTATATCGAACGACATCTAAACTAAAAACCGTACCTTTATAGCAAACGATGTTACGTTATTTAAGAATAACCTTGTGTAGCCAGGCCAATCATCTTTCTTAATGGCTAGTTACACATTAATATTATCTGTTATGTCGGAAGCAATTTGCAAGCGTCCGTTTGCCAGACCTCTGTTTTGCTGGATAACAGGCACCATTTTATATGTCTGCCTACATACATCTATGCTCTATCTGTTTTTCCTACTTCCTGCTATCCTATGGATAGTATACGGGGCTACTGCGTCACTCAGTCAACATGCTCTACACCCAACTTTTCGGAATCGATGGACATGGGGTATTGGCATCATCTCCTTATTCATATTCTTTGCTATTCTTTTTTGCGAACTAACAGAAACACGTCTCAAACAGCCCAACGATGCATCACCCGGTTTTCTAAAAGAACAAGCTTCACTTTCACAGCAAAAGTTAGTTGATAAGATTAACACTTTACAATTAGATCACATCCATCGTTCAATACTTAGTGCGCTCACTGTGGGATATCGATCAGAAATGCCACGCGAAGTAACTGAACAGTTTGCCGTAGCAGGTGTGGTACATATTTTATCTGTCAGTGGTTTTCACACCGCAATCGTAGCAGCATGCATTACCCTACTTCTGAACTTTCTACCCAAAAACACGATTTCCCGATGGGCAAAATACATCATCACCTTACTTTCTATTTGGACATTCGCCTATATCACCGGATTATCTACCCCAACTGTTCGGGCAGCCGTCATGCTCAGCCTTTTTCTTAC
>CAZSWS010000089.1:0-5906 GCA_964610765.1 uncultured Parabacteroides sp. | reverse complement strand
GCTCAAGTAAGCATTCGCTTTGATCTCGTGATGCTACTTGTTTCCTATACGTCTCTTTTCACACTGTTACATTACTTTAAGGTGAAACGCATCCATTACCTCTATTTTACGCTGGGATGTATCTTGGTTTTATTCGTGTATAGTCTATTCAACAAATAAAAGAACTAACGCTTTACCTTAAACAGATAATCACCCGAAGAAAGATTGAAAACCAGCGTTTCATAATCTTCTCTTTCAAAGTCAACCCCAACTGTTTCAGCAATGGGCTTTCCTCCCTCGGTTACATCCTCTAAAGACTCGGCATATAAATAGAGTGTTGCCTGCGTATTAGCCGGAACGCTAAAACTATATTCACAATATCTTTCACTAAGCGTCCAACTACTTTCTATACGCCCATACATCGAGTCATAATGACCTTTTGCTGCTGTCATCTCACCATCAAAATCAGGTTGAGGACGAAGGATAAAGCGTTTAAATCCCGGATATTTCTCATCCCGCTCTATTCCTAGCGAATAGTTATACATCCATGAGCCCACAGCTCCAAATGAGTAATGATTAAATGAGTTCATCGAGTTGTTTCCGCTAAATCCGCTTTCCTCCGTATAAGAATTAAGGCGCTCCCAAATGGTTGTCGCCCCTTGTTCTATTGAGTATAACCATGACGGATAAGATGTCTGCTGAAGAATTCGATAAGCTTTATCTGAATGTCCCAAATCAGACAATACCCTATTAACCCAGGCCGTACCAATAAATCCGGTCATCAATGAATAAGGAGCATAGGTCTTTTGTGCATCCACCACACTTTCGTTCGTTATTTTTTCCAACAGGTTTTGAACAACCCGTTTTTTAAGTTCGGGAGTACAAATATCAAAAGCTAAGGCTATGATATAAGATGTTTGTGTTTCTATCCGCTCTCCTTTTCTTTCCGGTTGATTAAAGCCGGAATGAATGGTTTTTCCGGTCTCCGGCTCGAAATACGTCTTATTGAAAAATGCTTTACGCTCTTCATAAAGTTGCAAAAATGAAGAAGCATCTTCTTTTTTATTCAATAACGTAGCCATGCGATGCATCAGGTTCAAATCATAAATAAAGTATGCTTCCCACAAGAGTGTGTTATCGTTTTTCTCTTGTTCCGGTCCTAGCCAATCACCCAAATTCCCCTCTGTCAATATACCGGTAGATGGATCGATATAACTTCTTAGGTAATCAATATATGCCACCATCGCATCATAATGCTCTTCCAACAGCCTGATGTCATTGTATTGAAGATAACTCTCCCACGCCACAGTTATTCCGGCACTTCCCCAAAGAATACCGCCAAAACCTCCACCAACGGGGGCAACATCGGCAAATCGTCCATCTTCACGCTGTGTGTCTCTCATCGCCAGCATATGCCGACGCAAAAATTGTGGTACATTAGCCATATACGTTGCTGTACGAGAAAAGACGGATATATCTCCACTCCATCCCATCCGCTCATTGCGCTGCGGACAATCTGTTGGTATAGACAAGAAATTGCCTCGTGTTGACCATGTTATATTCTCCCAAAGCTTATTTACTTTCGGGTTTGACGTTTCATAGCTCGATGCAAAAGTATGAATAGAGCTCAACACATCCCCCTTAACAGCAGAAAGTGGCAAGGCTTTGTCAATTCCGGTTATCTCAATAAAGCGATATCCATGAAACGTAAAGCGGGGATGAATCGTTTCTTTTCCTCCCTTAGCGATATAAATATCTTGCGCTAAAGCTCCACGGATATTTTCCAGCATAATCATACCCACATTATCTGCAAACTCCGGTAAATCAGGATAGGTCACTTCTGCAAAACGAAGCCTTACTTCCGTTCCCGGCTGTATTCCGTTTAAATTGATTTTAGGCACTCCTACCATATTCTGCCCCATATCATAGACATACACACCGGGGCGTACTTCTTCCATAGATATGGCAGTCAATTCATCTACTTTTTTCACCGTTTTACCAAATTGTCCTTCCAGTTTCAACGATGAGAAATCGTTCACAGCAGGCATTCGATTTTCTTCGATACGCGGGTCATGTGTAATAGCTTTTTCTTGCTGATGAAGCACCGCTTTTGTCCACTCAGAAGCGTCATATCCAGGTTCAGACCATTTGGCTATCAACGTTTCCTTTTGCGCATCATACACCTCTCCCTGGAAGAAACTGCTATACATCACCGGACCATTGTCAAAATAAGACCAGGTGTTCGGATCGCTCAGTATTTTCTCCTCGCTTCCATCCTCATACGTAATGACCAGTTTGGCTAAAACAGATTGTCGGTCGCCAAACAAGTTCCAGAGATAGCCCATATAGGTGATAGCGCCACTCCACCAACCTTCAGCCATCGCAACACCTAACACATTCTCACCCGAACGGATATATTCCGTTACATCATACGTTTGATATAAATGTGTTTTATTGTATTGAGTCAGCCCGGGGTTAAAGTAGTCGTCGCTAACTTTTTCTCCATTCAGGTAAGCCTCATAAATACCTCTAGCCGTAATATATAAACGAGCTTTCGCAACGTTTTTTTTCTCAGCAGTAAAAGCCGTCCGTAGCAAGGGCGTTGATTTCTTTTGCATATCTGCTGACATAAAAAAACCGGCATCAGCACCATCAATAACATATGCTCGTCGGTCTATCTTAAAGTGTCCGGGAGCACTCTCTAAATAAGAGGCAAACACACCGTCATAATCTACTTGCTCTAACCGTTCAGTGAATAACACATTGGCAGGCTCTCGATAATTACGTATCTCCACATCCGAAAAAGCTGCTTTCTGAGAAGGTTGTACTGCAAATCCGACTTCACACAACAATGGGAAACAAATATAATCCCAACTATTTCCCAAGGGATTCACCACTACTGTGCCTAACAACTGAGCCTCGTTAGCATCATCAACCAAATAACACTCCGTCTGGCTATACATTGTTTTTAGCCTAATTCGGTGTTTATCATATTTATTCTCATTATTTAAGAGGCTAGAAGGAATTTCCATGCTCGAAAGCGGAACATCTTTTTTATCACTCGGCGCATACCCTACTCGATAGAGAGTCAGCAAGGCATTTCTTCCGGATTCTATCGGACTTATATCTAAGTCAACCTGCACAAACGATGCATCACGCTCATTCTCCAGATTATATAGATTCCTGTTTTTATCCATCAACCGAGGGTCATTCGCTCCATAAACCAATCCGGCTTTTGTTGAGCCGGATTCTTCGTCCAACTGAATAGTATAATGTATGGTATATACCGGCAAGTAAGAAGGATAAAGCACCAGATCTTCATCCTCTCCACCAATCCACTGAGCACCATCCCATGCGCTGATTGAAGGATTCATCAGCCCCGTCTCAAACCAAGATTCTTGGGTATATGTTTCATCAGACTGCCCCCAAACTTTAACCGACCAGGTATACCGAGTCATTGGTTGCAGCGAAGCGCCTTCATAAACGATATTCAAAGAAACGCCGGAATCAGTTTTGCCACTTGTCCACATCTCCTTCCCTTCTTCGTTCTTCACCGTTATTTGATAAGCTGTCTGTTCTTGATCTCGCTTATCAGACATCATTTGCCAACTAAAACGAGGTTTCTCAACATCTATTCCCAAGGGAGTTTCTGTATATTCAACTTGTAAATTCGTTAATTGGACATCCGAACAACCGGCAAGTATAAGTACACATATCCCTAGAAAAAGCAACCGGAGGCTTCTTGCATATACCATCATTATTCAGTGTTTAATAGTTATTTTATTTTGGGGAATACCCAACCATTGCGATAAGTGGGTTTAATCAGCTTATTAGCTGCTTTATGATTAAAACTCATAGACGAATCATTGTAGGTTAACGGAACACCGCCTAAACGGGCAGATATATTACCAATATGGGCATACTTAGCACATAAGCTTCCTATTTCAATAGGACAAGCGGTTTTTCTATTCTTTGTATCTACGGCAGTTAAGAAATCACCTACATGATCAAAGTGGTCTTTATAGTCAGCTTGAACAGTCTTTACAGCCAGCTTATCTCCTTCAGGTATCACTTCCCAGTTGTTTCGGTCGGCTACCAACGTGCCGTTTGTACCTTTAAACATCACCCCGTAATTTCGTCCGCCCAATCCTTTTTCGATTCCGGCACAATTAGACCAACTAATCAGGAAATCATCAAACTGATACGCTACTTTCAACGAATCATATGTTTCATGACCACCTTGAGGGTAATAATAGTTTCCTCCTATCGCCACCGCCTGTTTAGGCATGCCGGTCACATTCATTCCCCACAGTGCCATATCTAGCAGGTGTACACCCCAGTCAGTCAGCAAGCCACCTCCATAATCCCAATACACTCGCCATAGACCGTTGTAACGACTTGAATTGTAGGGTACTTTTTGGGCAGGGCCTATCCACGTTTCAAAATCCAATCCTTCGGGTACTTCCGAATTAGCCACAGGTGTAGCTATGGCTGCATAGTTAAAGTTAGCCCACACATCGACCTGTCCTATTTTTCCTAAATTTCCATCGCGGATATATTGAATCATTTCCTGCCAATGTTTACTACTTCGCTGTTGTTGCCCCACCTGTACCACCGTATCGTACCTGTTCGCTGCATAAACCATGGCGTCACATTCAGCTATACTATTGGCTATCGGTTTTTCTACATAGACCGATTTTCCAGCCGAACAAGAATCTACAAACTGCAAACAATGCCAGTGGTCCGGAGTTCCTATAATCACCACATCCACATCTTTCCGATCCAGTATTTCCCGATAGTCCTTATACTGCGTCACTTTTTGATTGTGTTTATCCAACAGTTCTTTGCTACGTGAGTCCAATATATTTTGATTCACATCACAAAGTGCCACACAGTTTACATTTTTATAACGCAAAAAGTCTGAAAGGTTAGCCCATCCCATACCCTTACATCCCACCAATGCAACATTTACCTTGTCATTAGCTGAGAGTGAGTTCAGCACACTACTACTTCCTGTATGTGGCAAAAAAGCCCCGGCAGTCAACAATGTGCCTGTCTTGATAAAATCTCTTCTTGAAATCATAGTCGTTTGTTTATAGATTCCGAATCCAGATATTTCTAAAAGCAACCTCCGTGCCATGATCTTGTAGCATCAACGGCAAGCGTCCGTGTATAGAGTATTCGGGGTAACCCACATAAGGGGTGTTTCCTTTCAGGATAAAGTTATTCTGAACCAATATTCCATTCAAAACAACCGTAACCATTGCCGGGGTTTCCAATTTACCATCTGTTCCAAAACGAGGGGCTTTCCAGTAAATATCATATACCTGCCATTCGCCATTTTTGGTATAGGCATTGGCTAATGGAGCTTGTTGCTTATACACGCTACCCACCATCCCATTCACATAGGTCTCGTTGTTGTCGGCATCCAACACCTGAATTTCATATTTTGATTGTAGAAATATACCGCTATTCCCTCGGTTTTGCCCCGTGTGGTTTTCCGGTGCCGGAGATTTAAACTCAATATGCAGTTGCACATCTCCAAAATGCTGTTTGGTTTTGATACCACCTGCTCCCGGAACAACGGTCAGTTCACCATTCTTTATTTTCCATCTCGAATCACTTCCATCTTCGCTTTTCCACATAGACATATTCGTACCATCAAATAAGATTATAGCATCAGAGGGAGGGGTTCCCGGTTTAATACCCGGTGTTACTTTGGGAGGTACAGGCGTGTACCATTCGGTTTCTTCGGGAGACATTTGTGCAGACAACTGCACAGTAAAAGCAATAGCTAGTAGCTGCAAGATAAATTTTCTCATAATATGGTTCGTTAAAGTTAATGTTCTAAAAACTCCCCTAAGTTATACATATTTTCCTAGGAGTAAGTAAGGCAACCCCTCTTTTCACGTTGTTTTACATTTAGA
>CAZSWS010000088.1:0-9441 GCA_964610765.1 uncultured Parabacteroides sp. | reverse complement strand
ATTATAAATAAGCAAAAGAGGATACTCCTTAGTGGAATATCCTCTTTATTTTTTCAATTAATCTATCGTTAATATTTTGCTTTCACAAATGGTGAGTTTTGCAAATAATCAAAACTCATTTTCACGCTTATTTTAGGCTCATAATCATACTGCTCTACTTCAACCACTAAGTTTTCGACACCGGCTAAAGCGGCATGATTAAATACGGTTGCAAAGTCAACCAAGCCACTTTCACCCAGTTCTTTTCTGTCTTTTACATGTAAAAGTTTGAAACGCCCGGGATATCGTTTGAAATATTCGACAGGACCTTGTTGGGCCATCACTGCCCAATAAATATCCATTTCAAAAAACACAAATTCAGGATTCGTATTCTCTAACATAAAGTCATACATGACTTTCCCTTCAGGTTTGGTGGTAAACTCAGACGCATGGTTATGATAACCAAATTTAATTCCTGCATCCTTACACTTTTCACCAATCATATTGAAAAGGTCGCAAACTTTTTTCAGATGTTCTAATGTATTCGGATGGTGCATTCCGGGAACAACCAAGTATTTCATTCCTGCTTCTTTATGTGCAGCAATACACTGATCCCACCATTTCATCGTTGATTCTGAAAACAACTCATCCGGATTGGATGGGATATGTCCTGTATGCGACGATAGCGACTCAAGTCCAACAGCCTCAATCTTTTCTCGATATTGAGATGGAGACATGCCATAAAACTTTCCATCACCATAGCTTGCAGCTTCTACTTGCTTGTAACCCATATCAGCCACAGCTTTTATCACACCGTCAAAATCATTACCTATTTCGCCTCTTAAAGAATACAATTGTAGACCAATCGTTTTATCAAATGACTTAATTTTGATATTTCGGTATGAAACTTCGTCACCATGATCTTGAAGAGCTATCTTGCCTTTTTGATACTTCCCAAAGTCGCTTCCTTTAAATTTACTATTTTCAACCAACTCAAGAAACTCAGCACCACCCGTATATACACTAGCGGTAACGACACCATTTAACCAGAAAGTAATATGTCCGTCTTTTTTCAGGATACGCACTTCATTCCATTGCCCTATCGGTTTGGTTTTTGAAGTTTGTCCGGCATCAATCAAGTCATACATTGCCCCGGCTAGATGTGTTGGGTCATGACGGTCTGCTCCATCTATATTATCAAGCACCTGCATTTCAATACCTGTTGAGAATGCTGACGAATACTCAGGCGTTTCTTTTACACCTATAAAGATTCCACTATTTCCTCCTTTACTGATTTGCCACTCTAGACGAAGATCATAATTATCAAACTCACCATCTGACACGATATCGCCTCCTGCCTTTCCATCAGCTTTTTTGAAATTTAATGCACCATTTTTCACAGTCCAGGCTGTAGGAAATGCCTTGCCTCCATAGGCATGCCATCCGTTTACTGTTTTTCCATCAAACAGCAATTTCCAGCCATCTTTGACTTCTTCATCTGTGAGTACATTTGCTTTTTGGGCACTGATGGCTCCCATAGCAAATAGCATGAGTAATAACGTAATAATCTTTTTCATTGTTTTTGTATTAAAGTATTATGGATTGTATCTGAACAAGCTACTTGGTTTTTATACATGAGTAGTTTATGTGTGGTTAGTAAAAGAAAGTTTTTCATTGCGCATTGAAAGTACAAAAGAAAAATCAAATACTGCTTTAGACTTCTGTTATTTTCTCATAAAACAATCGAAGAAATAAAAAAAGTCCCCGATTAAGACGAACCGGGGACTATTTAAGTAATTATTTATTTACACGAAATTGTTCATTTCCACTTTTCAAGTACTCAACTACCTCTTCAGCAGCAGCGATGCCGGCATTAATATTAGCTTCAGCCGTTTGTGCACCCATCTTTTTCGGAGTGCTATAATACTGATCGGGACATGCCTCTATTAGCTCATCATGCATATCTGGCTGAATGTCTGTAACATACTTAAAGTCAGCACGTTCTTTCAATACTTCCAGCAACTCAGCTTCATTGATTACCTCTTTTCGGGCTGTATTGATAACCACTGCATTTTTAGGCATATTGTTGAATAACTTTCTACCTATCGAACCTTTCGTTTCAGGGGTTAGCGGAATATGAATTGAAACCACTTGACAAGTTTCAAACAACTCTTCTATATTTGAAGTGGGTTTAACTCCTTCTTTTTCCATACAATCACATGAGCAAAACGCATCATAAGCATAAACATCCATCTGTAAGCCTTTGGCAATCCGAGCCACATTACGCCCTACATTTCCATAAGCAAGGAGACCTATTTTCTTTCCTTTCAGCTCCAACCCGGATGTACCCCGATAAAAGTTGCGCATAGCATAAATCAGCATACCTATAGCTAGTTCTGCCACTGCATTTGAGTTTTGTCCGGGTGTATTCATCACACAAACTTGGTGTGAAGTGGCCGAATCTAAATCTATATTATCATATCCGGCTCCTGCACGAACTGCTATTTTTAGTTTATTAGCGGCGTCCAACACTTCTGTATCAATAATATCACTTCGCATAATCAATGCATCGACATCTTTCACAGCCGCTAATAATTGCTCTTTATCTTTATATCTCTCCAGAAGCACCAGCTCATAATTTGCTGCCTCCACTACCTTCCTCATTGCCTTTACAGCAACTGGAGCAAAAGGTTTATCTGTTGCTATTAATACTTTTTTCATAGTTACCGGTCTTTCTCAAAATCCTTCATTACTTGTATGAATGCCTCTACACTAGCTTTAGGCATTGCGTTATATATTGATGCACGAAAACCACCCACAGACCGGTGACCTTTAATGCCAATCATTCCTTTAGCAGATGCAAAAGATGCAAACTCATTTTCTAAATCTTTATATTCATCTTGCATCACAAAACATACATTCATTAAAGATCGATCTTCCGGATTTGCTGTTCCTTTAAATAGTTTATTTCGATCAATCTCATCATAGAGTAAAGCTGCTTTTTCTTGATTCATCTGTTGTAAAACACGAACTCCACCCAACTCTTTATACCATTTTAACGTTTGCAAAGCTGCAAAAATGGGTAACACGGGGGGTGTATTAAACATTGAGTCTTTATCAATATGTGTTCTATAGTCCAACATGGTAGGAATTGGACGTTCTACATGACCTAAAGCATCTTTCCTAACAATAACAATTGTTACTCCGGCAGGTGCTAAATTTTTCTGAGCACCGGCATAAATAACATCATACTTAGAAACATCTACCGGGCGAGAAAATATATCAGACGACATATCAGCAACAAGGGGGATGCGAACATCCGGGTCCACTTTTAGTTCAGTACCAAAAATGGTATTATTACTTGTTATATGAAAATACTCAGCATCATCCGGCAATATATAATCTTTTGGTATATAGCTATAATTGCTTTCTTTAGAAGAAGCTACCACAGCAGCTTCTCCGAAAAAGCGCGCTTCTTTAATAGCCTTTGAAGCCCATGTGCCGGTATCTAAAAAGGCTGCTTTTTTATTCATTAAATTATATGGAACCATGCAGAACTGCATACTGGCACCTCCACCTAGAAATACCACTTCGTATCCTTCAGGTATGTCAAGCAATTCTTTAATTAATAAGCGAGCTTCATCATTAACAGCTATAAATTCTTTGCTTCTATGCGATATTTCCATTAGCGATAGTCCCGAACACGAAAAATCTTGAACAGCAGAAGCTGTATTCTTTATTGTATAGTCACTCAGGATCGATGGTCCTGCATAAAAGTTATGCTTTTTCATTTTAGTACAATTTTAAAAACATTAATAATGGTCTTTTCTTTTTCACTCACGCGCTTTAAGCACGTTTTTAATCTTTTGTGATTTTATTCTTAGTGTATCTATCGCCCCACAGGCTTTTCATTTGTTCGGTCAATTTACGTTCAGATGCATTGCTTTGTCCTTCCCAAAACACATGTCCCTCTACTTCCGGAGGCATATATTGCTGCTTGACAAAATTGTCTGTATAGTCATGTGCATATTGATAATCTTTCCCATAATTCAACTCATTCATCAGCTGGGTTGGTGCATTTCTTAAATGCAATGGTACGGGTAAATTGCCGGTTTCACGTACAGTTCGTATTGCTTTATCTATTGATAAATAGGCTGAGTTGCTCTTTGCAGAACAAGCCAGATAAATAGTGGTTTCTGCTAATATTATTCGGCCTTCCGGCCAACCTATTTTTCGTAAAGCATCAAAACAAGCATTCGCTAAAAGCAAGGCATTGGGGTTGGCCAACCCTATATCTTCAGCGGCTAAAATAAGCAGTCTGCGCGCTATAAAAGTCGGGTCTTCCCCACCTTCAACCATACGTGCTAACCAATAAATAGCTGCATCCGGATCGCTTCCTCTGACTGATTTGATAAAAGCAGAAATAATGTCATAGTGCATTTCGCCCCCTTTATCATACGCTGCCGGGTTTTCCTGTAAACGGTCAACGACTTTTTCGTCAGTAATTACTATTTCGTCAGCATCTAACTCCGGAGATATGACAAGTTCTAGTATATTTAATAATTTACGAGCATCTCCACCTGAATAACGAATAATGGCATCGGTTTCTTCCAATACGATATTCTTTTCTTTCAGATATATATCTTCAGTAATAGCTTTATTCAATAATAGCAAAAGTTCTTCTTTAGTCAACGATTTTAAAACATACACCTGACACCTGGAAAGTAAAGGACGAATTACTTCGAATGAAGGATTTTCAGTTGTAGCACCAATTAGAGTAATAATGCCCCGCTCAACAGCACTAAGCAAAGAATCTTGCTGCGATTTACTAAATCGATGAATTTCGTCAATAAAAAGAATAGGAGAAGATGTATGGAAAATGGTTCTGTTTTTGGCTTTTTCAATTACTTCTCGTACATCTTTTACACCGGAATTTATAGCACTAAGCGTATGGAACGGCATCTCCAACATATTAGCTATGATTTGCGCCAATGTTGTTTTTCCTACACCAGGAGGTCCCCAAAGAATGAACGAGGGTATACGTCCGGCCTCTATGGTCTTACGAAGAGCAGCATGCTCCCCCATCAGATGTTTTTGTCCAATATAATCGTCCAAAGATTTTGGACGCATTCGCTCTGCTAATGGTTGACTAATCATGAAACAAACTCCAATATTTCTATTGACCTTAAAATAATATTACAAAAATCAAAAATACTATAGATAAGGATGACAAATATACAAAAAAAGAAGCTACTACAAGTCAATTTATTCTTTTTGATGTAAAACAATTTAAATTTAGTTAGCAAAAGCATAATAATCAAAGTGTTTTGTCAATCATATTATTTGTTAATTTTCATATGTACTCTTTTGACTTCAATATAAACGGTCTATAACTACGTATTATTCGTGTTTGAGCAACAAAACTTCATAGAAAAATCAATCAGGCATTTTAATGCAAGCAAAATAGACCAGTAAAATAAGCCGGGAAGTCAACCCCTATTAATAATTAAGATTTTACAAGGTCAACCTATGTCAGCAAATAGACCTTATTATCCCAAAGTATATAGCAAACTAATCGGCTCACAGCTGTGGCCCGACCAGCTCACAGCTGTGGACTGATTGGCTCACAGTTGTGGACCAACCGGCTCACAGCTGTGAGCCGATTAGTTGTCCCTATCGTTTTGAATAAAACATTCCACCGTTTGCAGTAAGTGTTCGTATGTATTCAACTATTAATCAGCACACAAGGGACAATAAAACAAAAAAATCAATCACTCTTTAGGGAGTTTTGACTTCTCCGCATCAATCTGACCGGCTACGTACTCAATATTGATGAGTTTTTCTAATAGGTCAATTGGCAAATAAAAATACTGATTGGATGATTCATATCCTACTGTAGGGTCTGCTTTTGCCAATGGAAGAATAGACATGACATGCTGTTGCTCCTGAAGCAAATATGTTTTCATCTCATCCAGCCTTTGTTTCTTGTCTTTTACTGATTCAGCAGCAGTATTTAAATAAGCATTTCTAGCATTCACAAAAGCCGCCTGGCTAGCGCAAGATGCAAAGTGTAATTGAGCTACGTTTGCTTGCAATAGGTCTGCCTCTATTCCCTTTTTGTAAGAAGCATCAGCCACTTCTTGAGCTTTTGCTAACGCAGCACATCCTTCTTTAAAACCCTGAGCTACCTTATTCATCTGTCCAATCCATATATCTACCGGATAAACAGAGCACCATGCACCTATATCGTCATAAGGGAATCCGACCATCGTAGCACGATAATTAGTGGGCTTTATAAATAACGGATTAGATGGTCCCATATGTTGTGGTCCTTGGTAAAGTGTTGTTATGTGATAAGGATATTCTTTGAAAGCTGTAGAAAAAGTTGTCCATGCTTTTCTCACGAATGGAGCTGCATGTTCTCCATAATAAAGGTTGGCATACAGATCCAATGTTTCATCTTTCTTACCGGGTTGGATAGATTGGAAAATCTCGAGATTTTTAGAGGGATACCCACCTAAGCTCCAGCTCAACATGACACCATTGATAGATTCTTTCTTTAAGTTTTCTGCATGTTGAGCAACTAAATCCATCACCGGAAGAGAAGGCAGTATAGCCATCTCCCATGTACAATTAACCTGTACTTTAGCAACCGTCCTCAATCCTGCTTCACGAGCATACCCCCAATGTCTTTCAGCCCTTGGACCGGGTCCAACAGATGAAATAGAGTATTCGCCTACTTGCGACTTAATACCTCCACGCTCAATCGGCAACGACCATTCACTCACAGACATAAACCAACATGACTTAGGTAGCCTTTCAATAATATTTTTAGCCTCCGCATCGTTCCAACCCCAATCCCAGACAATTACTTTAGCGTCAGAACTTCCTTTTTTTACACCATCTGAAATGGCTGTATTGATATCGGCAATAATTTTCGAATATGGCTGTTTACTGCATTGCGGGCAACTGGCTTGCATTTGGTGCGAAACACAGCTTGTTAAGTTTTCTGAAGCAGTAATGGTAAAAACACCTCCTAAGTTAGGAACTGATTTGAATATTCTTTCATACGAGCGTGTCAGCCAATTTAACACCTCCGGATTAGAAGGGCAAAAAACTTGTAAACCATCTCGCTCTACTCCACCTAGTTTTTTCCTATCCGTACTAGCTTCAAAATAATCTTTAGCCATTGCACGTGGTTCATTCGTGTATAAATAGATACCTATACCATATTTAGCAGCCCTTTTAACTAATTTATTAAGACCTGCTATTCGTTTTTCATAATCACTTTCTCCCGGAAAGATGTCGCCCGGTGGAACAAACGAACGTAAGACAGTATGTAGCCAAATACCATTTACTCCTAAATCTGACAACCTCTTTAACAAACCTTCAGGATATGAAGAAAGTTCAGGGTCAACTAATGGATCTCCATAGTCTGTGAAGTACGAAAAAATTATTCGTAAATCAAATGCAGATTCCTGTCCTTTAGAGTGATCTGAATGCACGGCAGATTCATCAATATGTTTAAACTCTTCAATAAATTTGAATCGGCGTTCTTCTCCTTTAAAGACTGATTTCCCAAGCCCTTTGAGTTGTTTTTTAATCTCTTTAGCTCTGTTTTTTATAAGCGCAGTAGGTTCTTCATATATTAGTGATTCACAATAAGGTTTCTCACCTAGTTTTACAATCAAGAAATCATCTTCAATCAAGCGCCAAGACAGTTCTTTCCGCGTCATATTTAATAGTGTCAACAATTGTTCGTAAGGCAACAAGTGCCAGTTGCGCCTCAACACTGTGATATAGCCACGTGAAGTAGACCATTCCTCTAATAATTGAGGTTGAGAAGGAAGCCCCATAGAAAAGGCTATTGATTGGATCTTTTTTGCATCCGTCTCGACAACGGTAGCTAAATGCTCAACCGGTATTAAAAACCAGTTTCTCCACACGAAAGCATGTAGCCTATCAGGAAAATAATCATATGAAATGGCTGCTGTTTTATTATTCTCTCCGGGAAGTACGTCTTGTTGTGCATGCAAAAAGGAGGATAAAAAGATGCTAATCATAAGGCAAGACATAAAGCGTAGTAAATGTGTGTTTTTCATTTCAATCAATCATTAGATATATGGGTTATTATTCAACAAATGTGGGTAATAAGATATTCATCCACATTCTGCTAGTCAAAGATAAGTGAATAATCTAAACGCAACAATCTTTTTTTCACCTATATGTTTCATTGTCAGCAAAAAAAGAGCACCAAAAAGGCACTCTCTTTTTTTAAAAAATAGATAACCTAGAGCTTTCACAGCTCAGTTATAGTTTATTCAACGTTTTATACCTTAAAACAAATAGCCAACACTTATTGAGAAATTGCTATTGTGAGCCGTTGCTCCGGTAACCGTTAAGGAATTTCCATTAGCTTCAGTTATACCAAACTCACCCTGGAGCCCAATAACGAATTGATTGTTATCAAAGAAAACGCCCACTAAAGCTCCGGCATCAAAAGGTTTCAATATTTTATCACCAAATGTTTTTAAATCAACCGAACTGCCTGAAATACTTGTATTTCCTGCTACACCATATGCAAAGTATAAACCGGCACGAGGCTCTATAGTCCAACCTTTTCCTATATTAAATTTATAACCGACGGCTACGGGGACTTCAATAAAATAAGCTTTTGCATTTACTGTACTGCTTAACTCCAGTTCAAATCCTTTCATACTAAACTCTAACCCGGAGTGAATGTACCACTTAGGCGTGATAGCATGATTAAGTGTTACTCCTAATACAGCTCCTGCAATCGATTTATTATCTACGGTGCCACCACCTTTAATATTGAAACTCAGAGTAGATATATTCACCCCTCCTTTTATTCCCCATTTTGTTCGCTCTTCAAGCTCCTCTTGAGCATTTGCTGCTAAAACTACACCTCCAAGAATAACTGCTAGGACAATCATCCTTCTAGCTATATTTCTTCCTAATTGAAACACTGAATTTCTATTCATAATCTGTGACTTTTTAAGGTTTATAATCTGACTAAAAAACTTCTATTTTATCTGTAAATCATGCTATTTTATCCGCTTTAGCATTTGTTTTTCATACATTTCATACTCATCCACTTCAACATTAAGTGATAGAACTAATTCTTGGTAAGTGTGTTTTAGGACATCGAAAACGAGTATGTAATTATCCAAATAGATTTTACCTTTCTTATACGTATAAGCATCGTCAATAAAATCATCTCCGAACCAAAACCTCATTTGTCCACAAGGAGTAAACTCAATCTGATCTTCCTCATCGTTTCCTTGGTATTCTTCATCCCATTCGGCCTTTTTCTTCCCATTTTCTTTTAGATAACCCTCAGAATGGGTTATAGCCCAGGTACCTTCTAGTGACGTTTTTTTATCGTTATCGCTACTACAGGATAATAATCCTGTGACTAAAAGAAGTAAAGTGGTCTTTAAC
>CAZSWS010000087.1:0-9735 GCA_964610765.1 uncultured Parabacteroides sp. | reverse complement strand
GCCAATCAGTCCACAGCTGTGAGCTAACCGGTCCACAGCTGTGAGCCGATTAGTTTGGTAGGATGATTAACCTAAAAGTAACAGGAAGTGGTATTGAAAGAATACGGCAAAGAGACGCTGTATTAAAACGCACTCTCAACAATTTCTTTCATTACGTCTTGGATGTCTAGTCCGGCAGCCTCAATTTGTTGGGGGATAAAGCTGGTGACAGTCATTCCGGGCGAAGTGTTGATTTCTAAGACCGTAGGATGCCCTTCATCCGAGACAATAAAATCTACACGAATCAATCCTTTCGCTCCAATCAAGTCGTAAATCCGGGCACTTAGCTGTTGTATTTGTTGTGTCCATTCGTCGGGGATGCGCGCCGGGGTTATTTCTTCAACTTGACCGTTGTATTTTGCATCAAAGTCAAAAAACTCATTGTCTGTCACTACTTCAGTCAGGGGGAGTACCATCCCTTTTTTACCTATTTTATATAGACCGCAAGTCACTTCCGTCCCTGTGATTGAACTTTCTATAAGCACCTCTGTCCCTTCTGAGAAAGCTTTTTCGATAGCTTCGGGAAGTGCTTCAGCGCTTTTAACTTTGGTGATGCCAAAGCTGCTACCTCCATTGTTAGGCTTGACAAACACAGGCATGGCCAGCTCTTTTACTACTTGGTCAGGCGAAACGGTTTCGCCCGGTTGCAAATGAATGGATTTGGCTACCGGTATTCCGTGGTCGCGTAAGAAGCAGTTGCAGGCATACTTATTGAATGTTAGCGAGCTGGCTAGTACGCCACAGCTGGAGTACGGAATACCTAACATGTCAAAATATCCTTGTAGCAACCCGTCTTCTCCGGGTGTTCCGTGTATAACAATATAGGCATAGTCAAAAGCGATATGCTGATCGTTGTAGGTAAAGCTAAAGTCATTTTTATCTATAGCAGCCTTCGTGTCGTTCGGAAGAAAGACTGACCATTCGTCTCGGGTTAATAGAACTTGATATATGTTGTATGTACCTGTATCCAGAAACTTCATCATGCTTACTGCACTTTTCATAGATATGACGTATTCTGAGGAGAAACCTCCTGAGACGATGGCAATATTTCTTTTCATGTTTGTGTTATATGTCTTGTGTTAAAACGTAGTTTCTCCATTTATCAATAAGCATAGCGATGTCCTCCGGTAGGTCTGATTCAAAGAAGAGTTCTTGACCGCTGGTAGGGTGTATGAAACCAAGAGACTTGGCATGTAGGGCTTGCCTGGGGCAAATCTTAAAGCAGTTTTGAATAAACTGTCTGTATTTAGCAAAGGGTTGCCCTTTTAATACCTGATCGCCTCCGTAGCGTGCATCGTTGAAAAGCGTATGCCCGATGTATTTCATGTGCGCCCTGATTTGGTGGGTGCGCCCGGTTTCTAATCGGCATTCAACCAGTGTCACATAGCCAAGACGTTCCAATACGCGATAGTGGGTGATGGCCGGCTTGCCAAAGTCTCCTTCCGGAAATACTGACATTTGCATACGATCTTTTACGTCTCGTCCAATATGCCCTTCTATCGTTCCGACGTCTTCTTTCAAAACACCCCAAACCAAAGCAATATATCTGCGATGGGTTGTTTTGTTGAAAAACTGCATGCTTAGGTTGGCTTTTGCTTCGGGATTTTTAGCAATCACTAGCAACCCGGAAGTGTCTTTGTCTATTCGATGAACTAAGCCTAGTCGAGGGTCTGTGGCATCATACTGAGGGTCGTCTTTCAAGTAATAAGCCAAGGCATTAACCAAAGTGCCGGTGTAATTGCCATGACCCGGATGGACTACCAGACCGGCTGGCTTGTTGACTACCAGCAGATCAGTATCTTCATATAGAATATTTAGTGGGATATCTTCAGGGATAATCTCTATTTCTCTTCGTGGACGCGCCATGACTATGCTTACCACGTCAAGAGGTTTGATGCGGTAATTGCTTTTAACCGGCTTGTCGTTCACTAAGATACAGCCGGCTTGAGCAGCTTGTTGAATACGGTTTCTGGATGCATTTAGCATTCTGTCCATGAGAAACTTGTCAATGCGAAGTAGCGACTGCCCTTTGTCTGCGACAAAGCGGAAGTGTTCGTGCATTTGCTCTTGCTCGTTTTGCTCCTCTTCAGAGAAATCATCCGAATCTAATTCGGGGTCGTATGGATATTCATTCATCATTAAAACCACTTTTCTTCGTCGTTTTCAATAATGGTCGGGCTGTTGATGGTTGTGTCGCTTGGTGAAGCTTCGTTGCCACTACTTACTTTTAGAACCAGAGGAGTAGTGAGAGGTACTTTGTCTCCGGGCTTCAAGCGTTTTCCGTTAGCTTCTACGGCTACAGCCAAGTCTTTGTATTGTCCCTCAATATAGACTATTTCTATGTCTGCAAATCCCTGTGCTGCAAGTAGAGCTTGTGCTTGCCTGAACGAAATATCTACGATGTCAGGTATAGCCGCTGTTTGTGCAGAAAGTGCATTGATAGTGACATAGATAATGCGACCTTCTTTCACTTTAGAGCCTGTTTCGGGAGATACTTCGACGATTGAACCGGGTTTTACCGTTTTAGAATAAACCGAGTCTATAACGATGTAGCTCAATCCGTTGTTCTGGAAAAAAGTTTCTGCTTCTTGCAGGCTTAGTCCTTTTACATCAGGAACAACTACTGCTTGTCCATGGCGAGTGTACACATCAATCCAAGATAAAACACCCCATATTATTGCAATGGTAATGACTACTGCTATGGCCAAGTTGATAACATATGGATGGCTTATAATCTTTTTGAATGAAATTTTCATTGCATATTCCTTTATAATTCGCAAAGGTATGAATTGTGATTTATTTGACTAACAACTCGCTACCGTTTTTACTTTTATTTATCTTATCCCCATTTATAATGAATGCAAAGATATGCTTTTCCGGGACAATTATCGTTTGTTTTTTTGTCGTTTTGATTCTTGCTAAAAGACAAAAACAAACTTTTTAACCGAGATTTAAATCAAATTATTATGATAATTCTATATTATTAAGCTTTTTTACATGGAGGGTCTGTCTCCTTTAATCTGTTTTTTTCTCTATATTTGTTTGATTACAAATCTTAAAACCTGAAAAATGACTCCTTTAAATGAAGCGTTGATGTTGATGATTGTCGGCATGGGAACAGTATTTGTGGCTTTGATGCTAATTATATATTGTAGTAAAGCATTGATAGCTAGTATAAATCGATGGTTTCCTGAGAAGATATTAACCCCGGTAGCCAAAAAGGTAGCCGAAGTCTCGCCCAAAACAATAGCCGTCATAACAGCAGCTGTAGCCGTTGCCTCTAAAGGCAAGGCGCGTATCGTTGAAATTCAAAAGAAATAAATAATTTACTAACCAACTAAAATGAGTAGAGAAGTTAAGTTTGGCCTGCTTTATAGAGATATGTGGCAGTCAGCAGGCAAGTATGTGCCACGAGTTGACCAATTAGAAAAAGTTGCTCCGGAGATTATTAAAATGGGATGCTTTTCCCGTGTTGAAACAAATGGCGGAGGATTTGAGCAAGTTAATTTGCTTTTTGGAGAAAATCCGAATATTTCCGTACGTAAATGGACGAAGCCTTTTAACGAGGCAGGTATACAGACACATATGTTAGACAGAGGACTGAATGGCATACGTATGAATCCTGTCCCTGCGGATGTGAGAAAATTATTTTATAAAGTAAAAAAAGCACAAGGGACGGATATCGCACGTACATTTGATGGATTGAATGATACGCGCAATATTATTCCTTCAATAAAATATGCCAAAGATGCGGGAATGATTTCGCAGGCATCTTTATGTATTACGTTTTCACCTATTCACACGGTGGATTATTATACGAAGATGGCTTTTGAACTGATTGAAGCCGGAACAGATGAGATTTGCTTGAAAGATATGGCGGGCATTGGACGCCCTACCGACTTAGGTGCAATCACAGCAAATATTAAAAAGAAATATCCTGAAATTCCCATTAGCTATCATGGACATGCCGGTCCGGGCTTTTCTGTTGCTTCTGTATTGGAGGTGTGTAAGGCCGGTTGCGACTATGTGGATGTGGGTATGGAACCGCTTTCATGGGGTACCGGACATGCAGATCTATTGACCATACAAGCCATGTTGAAACAAGCGGGCTTTAAAGTTGCTGAAGTGAATATGGAAGCATATATGAAAGTGCGTTCACTGATTCAAGAAAGTATGGACGACTTCTTAGGTTTGTATATCAGCCCGAAGAACAGGCTGATGAACTCTCTGTTGATTGCTCCCGGTTTGCCCGGAGGTATGATGGGTAGTCTGATGGCTGACTTAGAAACGAATGTAATCAGCGTGAATCGTTATTTGGAGAAAAACGGGAAACCTACACTTACACAAGATGATTTGCTTATAAAACTATTTGATGAGGTAGCTTATGTATGGCCTAAGGTGGGGTATCCTCCCTTAGTAACGCCGTTTAGTCAGTATGTGAAGAACTTGGCGCTGATGAATGTGACGCAACTAATCAAAGGAAGAGAACGCTGGAGTATGATTGCTGATGATATCTGGGATATGATTCTGGGTAAATCAGGACGTCTGCCCGGTGAAGTTGACCCTCAAATTAAAGCGTTGGCTAAAGAACAAAATAGAGAGTTTTATACCGGCGATCCGCAAGAAGGTTATCCGGATGCTTTAGACCAGTATCGCGAACTGATGAAAGAAAAAGGTTGGGAACTGGGTCAAGACGATGAGGAATTGTTTGAATATGCTATGCATCCATCTCAATACGAAGCGTACAAATCGGGTAAGGCTAAGCAAGACTTTGAAGAAGATGTGGCTAAACGACGTGAAGCGGAAAAAGCTGAGTCTGCGCCTGTATCTGCATCTGTTGCAGCTGTCACGATTGAACCTCAAACGTTGACAATAGAGGTTGACGGAGAGCTGTTTGCTGTGAAGATTGTGCCGGAAGGTATGGCTATCGAGAAGGGTAGTGCAACTCCGACTCCTTCACCGGCAGAAAAAGCTGCACCTCAAGCACAAGGAGACTTAGAAGAAATACCCTCACCGCTGGAAGGGAAGTTTTATCTGACTAAAGATACGGTAGAAGCACCTATCAAAGTGGGTGAAAGCTTTAAGAAAGGTGATCGCTTAGGGTATATTGAAGCTATGAAAACATATAACGCAATTCTTGCTTACCGTGATGGCGTATTGGCTGAAATTACAGCAACCAATGGCGATTCGGTGTTTGAAGATGATGTGTTGTTTAAAATCCGCTAGTCTATGCATATTTTTGAAAACTTATATGATATGACAGCTTTTAGTAATATAGCCGAAAACCCGGCTATATTACTCATGTTTATCTTAGCTTTTGTGCTGTTATATCTAGGAATAAAAAAAGGATATGAACCGCTTTTGTTGGTGCCTATAGGCTTTGGCGTGCTGCTTGCTAACTTCCCCGGAGGTGAGATGGGTGTGGTGCAGGCTACCGACGAGAATGGTATTGTGCACATGACTTTGCTGGAGATTGCCAGCGAATATGGCATCATGAACTTTTTATATTATTCATTGATAAAGACAGGTTTGCTTCCGCCTTTAATCTTTATGGGAGTAGGAGCAATGACCGACTTTGGTCCGCTATTGAGAAACCTGAAGCTGGCTATATTTGGAGCCGCAGCTCAAATAGGTATATTCTCTACCTTGCTGATTGCGGTAGTATTGGGCTTTACAGTACATGAAGCTGCTTCGTTGGGTATAATCGGAGGAGCTGACGGTCCTACGGCTATATTTACGACTATCAAACTAGCGCCCCACTTGTTAGGTCCTATTGCGATAGCCGCTTATTCATATATGGCTTTAGTGCCGGTTATTATTCCTCTTGTCGTTAAATTTACTTGTACGAAGAAGGAATTGATGATTAATATGAAAGAGCAGGAAAAACTGTATCCTTCAAAGCAAGAGATTAAAAATATGCGCGTGGCTAAAATCGTATTTCCTATATTCGTAGGGACTTTGGTAGGTGTATTAGTGCCTTCTTCTGTGCCTTTAGTAGGGATGCTGATGTTTGGTAACCTGGTGAAAGAGATTGGTACAAATACTTCACGCTTATATGATGCAGCTTCTAATACCATCATGAATGTGGCAACGGTATTGTTGGGGCTCTGTGTGGGAGCAACGATGACGGTTGAGGCGTTTTTGAATTGGAAGACGATTGGTATCGTTGTCGGAGGATTCTTGGCATTCTCTATATCCATAGCAGGGGGGATCTTTATGGTGAAGCTTTTCAATCTGTTCGGAAAGAAGAAAATCAATCCGCTGATTGGTGCAACCGGATTAAGCGCCGTTCCTATGGCTTCGCGTGTGGCTAATGAGATTGCTATTAAGTATGATCCAAGAAATCATTTGTTGCAATATGCTATGTCAAGTAATATTTCAGGAGTTATCGGTTCAGCGGTTGCTGCCGGTGTTTTGATTTCTTTCCTTGGTTAAGCAGTTTTATTAAAACTACTAAATAACAAAAAAGGTAAAAGCCGAAAGCTTTTACCTTTTTTGTTATTTGTTAGACCTCTTGTCTAGATACGTGTTGTTCTAAAGAGGCGAATTAAGCGAAAAACTCGTCTGAAACAGACAGTTTCGCACGTCCTTTTGCACGGCGAGCTGCTAATACTCTACGGCCGTTAGCCGTAGCCATTCTGCTGCGGAAGCCATGTTTGTTTTTTCTTCTTCTATTTGAAGGTTGGTATGTCCTTTTCATTTTCTTATATATTTATTGTTATTTTCATCCATCAAATCGGGTTGCAAAGCTACCAGTTTTTTTTTATAAATCCAACAGTTAGATTCATTTTCATTGAAATTCATGTGTATTTGAGCCCTTTTGCTTTTTCGATTCTTTCTTCGGCTTTAGTTATTTTCCTCGTATAATACGTTTGATCTCATTGAGCTTATTTAAAGCTTCAATAGGAGTCAGGTTATTAACATCCAGATTAATGATTTCGTCACGTACTTGACTGAGTACCGGATCATCTAGTTGGAAAAAGCTGAGTTGAAATCCTTCTGCCCCCGAAGCTATTTTATCTACCGGTTTACGTACGGTGCCTGTTTGGCGATTTTCAGTTTCTAGTTGTTTAAGTATTTCGCTTGCACGCTTCACAATACTTTTGGGCATGCCGGCCAATTTCGCCACATGAATACCAAAACTGTGTTCGCTGCCTCCTCGGACAAGCTTACGCATGAAAATGATTTTATTTCCTACCTCTTTGACTGATACATTGTAGTTTTTGATGCGCTTGAATGTGCGTTCCATCTCATTCAATTCATGGTAGTGAGTGGCAAACAGCGTTTTGGCAGAAACAGCCGGATGTTCGTGGATATATTCAACAATCGCCCAGGCGATAGATATTCCGTCATATGTGCTGGTCCCTCTCCCTAGTTCATCAAATAACACCAAGCTCTTAGGTGTCAGGTTGTTTAGGATGTTTGAAGCCTCATTCATCTCAACCATAAACGTCGATTCTCCCAGCGAAATATTATCTGATGCTCCTACACGAGTGAACACTTTATCTATCAACCCGATGCGCGCGCTATCGGCAGGAACAAAGCTGCCTGTCTGTGCTAAGATGGCAATCAAGGCTGTTTGCCTCAATAGGGCTGACTTACCTGCCATATTTGGTCCGGTTACAATTACAATTTGCTGTGTCTTATTGTCCAGATATACATCGTTTGCAATATAGGGGTCGTCCAGAGGTAGTTGCTTTTCAATCACAGGATGCCGCCCGGCTTTGATGTCTAACACGTCCGAATCATCTATTAATGGACGTATGTAGCGATTGCTCTCAGCTACTTTGGCAAACGATAGCAAACAGTCTAGTCGGGCTATCAGGTTGGCATTGTTTTGAATAGGGGGAATGTATTCAGCAAGCGACAATACTAAGTCGTTAAATAATTTTGATTCGAGTGATAAGATTTTCTCTTCAGCACCCAATATCTTTTCCTCATATACCTTTAGTTCTTCGGTAATGTATCGCTCGGCACTAACCAGCGTTTGCTTACGTATCCATTCAGGCGGAATTTTATCTTTATGTGTATTGCGTACCTCTATATAATAGCCAAAGATATTGTTAAAGCCAATCTTCAGACTGGGAATGCCGGTGCGTTCACTTTCTCTTTGCTGAATTTGCAAGAGGTAGTCTTTTCCTGAATAAGTAATGGCACGAAGCTCATCCAGATCTGCATTTACCCCTTTGGCGATGACGCCTCCCCGATTAATTAGAATGGGTGGGTCAATGCTCACTTCTTTAGCTATCCGGTCACGAATGATGGCGCAGCCATTGAGTTGCTCACCAATACGGGACAAACTGGGTTCGCCACTTTGTAGGCAAGCTTCTTTGATGGGTTCGATAGCTGAAAGTGCTACCTTGAGTTGTACCACTTCGCGCGGATTGATACGCCCAACTGCTACCTTTGAGATGATTCTTTCTAAGTCGCCTATCATGCTGATATGTTCAGCTAGCAGTTCTTTTAAGTCGGGTTCTCTAAAAAAATGCTCTACCACATCTTGACGCTCTTTGATGGGTTGTAAGTCCTTTAAAGGAAATAATAGCCATCTTCTGAGTAAGCGGGAACCCATGGGTGATAGAGTTTTGTCAATAATATTGAGGAGAGATATACCGCCTTCGCTCATGGTTGAGATAATCTCCAGACTTCGTATGGTGAATTTATCTAGCCGGACATAACGTTCTTCTTCTATACGTGTTAGGGCGGTGATATGACCAATTTGTTTATGCTCCGTTTGGTCCAGATAAAACAGAATAGCTCCTGCAGCAACCAGACCATGTCGAAGATGCTGAACGCCAAATCCTTTCATGTTTTTCGTTTCGAAATGTTTCAAGAGTCGTTCGTTGGTTGCTTCGGGTGTAAAAGCCCAGTCATCCATCTCGAAAGTCAGGTGTTGAGTGCCAAATGCTTCTTCAAACTGTCTTCTGTTTTTTCGTTCATACAGAATTTCTTTGGGCGAAAAGTTGCTAATCAGTTTATCAATATAGTCAACGCTCCCCTCGGCCGTAAGGAACTCTCCGGTCGAAATATCCAGAAAAGAAATGCCACAAGCCCCTTTGCCAAAATGCACAGAGGCTAAAAAGTTATTTTCTTTGTGGTTTAGTATGTTGTCGTTGATAGAGACTCCCGGAGTAACCAATTCAGTGATGCCTCGTTTGACCAGCTTCTTAGTTTTTTTCGGATCTTCCAGTTGGTCGCAGATGGCTACCCGTCTGCCGGCGCGGACTAGCTTAGGGAGATAGGTGTCGAGTGCATGATGTGGGAACCCTGCCATCTCAACATGTTGGGCAGCACCGTTTGCTCTTTTCGTTTGCGTAATTCCCAGTATTTCCGAACCCACAATCGCATCTTCGCCATACAGCTCGTAGAAGTCGCCTACGCGAAAAAGCAATAAAGCATCCGGATGCTTTGCTTTGATCGTGAAATACTGCTTCATTAATGGTGTCTCAACAATTTTCCCCACAATATATATTCCTTTTAATGTTTTTAGTAAGAAGCAAAGATACTACATAAACTAAAAAAACGGCAATATCCATTTCCTTGATTTTTCATCAAAGCGATAAGGTCGGATGAAATATCAGATTTGTGAAGAGGACGATTAACCGATAGCTCTGATTTCAATAAGCGTTATCACAAAAGTACACTCCAGAAGCGAGCGGGAAGGTGGATGTTTTTGAGGGGTATAGCTTCTTTGAA
>CAZSWS010000086.1:0-10093 GCA_964610765.1 uncultured Parabacteroides sp. | reverse complement strand
GGGTTCAAACGTGGGTGCAAAAGTAGAACGAAATAAAATACAAAACAAATAAATAAGAAGAAAAAAAGAAAGAAAAAAAGGAAAGGTTGCCTTTCCTAATGAAAGACAACCTTTTATATATTTTCAATGAAAATATTTATTTCACGTATTCAGCTTTATTTAAATAATCAAAGCTTTCCTGAACACTAGCAACAGGATCATTATTAGTATAACGTTCAACCTCTACATACCAATCTTTAACATTATTGGCATACATTTGATCAAATATGGGTTGGAAGTTCATCTGTCCACTTGCACCAATTTCTTTCTCGTCTTTGATATGAATAGCTTTGAACTGATCCGGGCGGTTTTTCAGATAAGCAACCGGGTCTCCACCACCTACTTGACACCAATATACATCCAGTTCAAAAAACACATGATTCGGACTTACATTATCTAATAAGAAATCATATATCAATTGATCGTCTATTTTGCGGAACTCAAAATCATGGTTATGATACCCAAAAGCCATACTAGCAGCTGCGGTCTTATAACCTACACTATTGAAATAATCACAATACATTTTGAGATCATCGATTGTTGTTTCATCGTTTACCGGCATCCAGGGTTGAACCATATATTTAACACCTAATGCACTATGAGCTTCGATTGCCTTATCCCACCAAGCCATAATCTCAGCCTCTTTGTCTTTAGAGAAAGCCTGACTCAAGTGTGTACTCGTAACCTTCATTCCTAAGTCTTCGACTATTTTCTTGAATTCAAGAGGGGCTAATCCATACACTTTGCCATCGTTATAGTTTGCTGTTTCCAGGTTTTTATACCCCATAGCTGCTACTGTCTCTAAAACTTTCTGAATTCCTTCTTCATTAACCATATCACGAAGTGAATATAATTGAAGACCTATATTCTTAGAAGAAGCAGCTGCTTTTCCTGTACAAGAAGTTACTAAACTAGGTAACACAAGCCCTCCAGCTAATAGTGCCGAGGCTCTTTTAATAAACTCTCTTCTGTTTTGCATAATTTATGACTGATTTTAGTTAAAGTTAATACGTATTCATTTCAATTTGTTGTAAAAATACATTCAAATCTTCATAAAGAAAAAGGAGACTGCCCTTTTATCTCATAAATTAACAATTAATAGCAATCAAAAGGGCTTTTCAAGTCCGTCTAATAAGTCTTTAAGTATCAAAACATCTACTCATCGCTAGTCTTACATTTTTTATTTCTAACTTTGCTCACTAACTAAATGAAGTAAAATAGTATGTCGGTAGCAAAAACAGACAATAAAAAAAAGACAACCATCCTAAGGTTGCAAGAGATGAAAGCAAATAACGAACCCATCTCTATGTTAACGGCTTATGATTATTCAATGGCTAAATTGATAGATGAAGCCGGTGTGGATGTAATTTTAGTAGGTGATTCAGCCGCCAATGTTATGGCCGGACATGAAACGACCCTTCCCATCACGCTAGACGAGATGGTTTATCATAGTCGTTCCGTTTCAAGAGCCATCAAGTATGCCCTACACGTTTCTGATCTTCCATTTGGAACCTATCAAGGCGATTCTAAACTCGCTTTATCATCTGCGGTAAAAATGATGCAAGATGGAAGAAGTGACTGTGTAAAAATTGAAGGAGGAGAAGAGATTAAAGAATCCATTCAACGTATTTTATCTGCCGGTATTCCTGTCATGGGGCATTTAGGACTTACACCACAGTCTATACATAAATTTGGCACTTATGGTGTTAGAGCTAAAGAAGAAGCTGAAGCCAATAAACTTATTGAAGATGCTTTACTACTAGAAGAGTTAGGTTGTTTTTCAATTGTTATTGAAAAAATTCCTTCTGAGCTGGCCGGCAAAATAGCCTCCAAGCTTTCTATTCCAATCATAGGTATTGGTGCCGGCAACAAGGTGGATGGTCAAGTGTTAGTGATGCATGATATGCTAGGCATTAACCAAGGATTTTCACCTAAGTTTCTACGCAAATATGCCGAATTAGGAGATGAAATCAAGTCGGCAGTAAGCGCCTATACACGCGATGTTAAAACAAGGGATTTCCCCAGTGATTTAGAACAATACTAAACACAGACATGAATATATACAAAGAGCCCTCGGAGATATTGATTTCCGAGGGCTCTTTGTATATATTATTATTTCTTTTCACTGATTTTCTTTTGCCACTTCCAAGCAGATGCCAAAGTGTTTTCCAAGGATTCTTTTGTTTTCCATCCTAGAATTTTATTAGCCTTCTCCGGATTTGCCCAAACCTGTTCGATATCACCTTCTCGGCGTCCTACTATTTTGTAAGGAACTTTTACACCTGTCGCCTTCTCAAACTCGTTGATTAACTCTAACACACTTACACCTGTTCCTGTTCCTAAGTTAAATATTTCCACTTTGTCTTCTGACAAGTTATTAAGCATACGATCTATTGCAACTACGTGTGCTTTAGCTAAGTCAACCACGCTGATATAGTCTCTAATACATGAACCATCAGGCGTATTGTAATCATCACCAAACACACTCAGTTCTTTGCGTACACCTATAGCTGTTTGCGTTACATACGGAAGCAAGTTCTGTGGAACACCAATGGGAAGCTCTCCAATTTCCGCACTAGGATGAGCCCCGATCGGATTAAAATAGCGCAGTATCACTGTTTTAAAAGGTGCGCCTGAATGAATCGTATCCAGAATTATCTCCTCATTGATTTGTTTGGTATTTCCATACGGAGATAAAGCCGGCTTTATTGGAGCCTCTTCAGTCACAGGTAATATATCCGGCTGACCATATACCGTACAAGATGAGGAAAATACTAAACCTTCAACCCCAAATTCCGGCATAAGCTCTAATAAATTCAATAACGAAACCAAGTTGTTACGATAGTACATCAGAGGTTTTTGAACAGATTCACCAACCGCCTTACTAGCAGCAAAGTGAATAATACCCTTCACATCATTATGCTCCTTCAGCAACTCGGTTAAGGCGGGCTTATCATTACAGTCCAACTCATAAAACACCGGCCGTTTGCCCGATATTTTCTCAATTCCATCCAGTACATGGATGTTTGAATTTGACAAATTATCTATAATAACCACCTCGTACCCTGCAGCTTGCAACTCAACAACTGTGTGCGAACCGATATATCCGGTTCCACCGGTAACTAATATTTTTTTTCCCATTTTATATATTAAGTTATAATTATTTATCACCATCGATAGTTAAACCCTATCGTCAGCAATTCAGTAAATTGAAAATAAGAATATTTAGGTTTTCCTGTATCTGGGTCTATAGGTCTATTTACTCCATCATCAAATCGTAGATGCATATTAATTCTTGCAGAAAGAAAACGACTAAGTGAATAGTTAACTGTATTTTCAAATTCATAGATGACCCTATCATAAGGAGTGAAAAAATGCATTCTATAATCCCATCGAAGATCTCGGTTAATCACAAAAGTGCCATTCAAGTTTACAGTTGATCCAAACTTATTATAAGAATGTTTAAATTCGTTAGTATCCTTACCATCTTCATCTTTTTTCCTTTCAAAACCATGTCTTCCTAGATCAATCTTCGAACTAACCGTATATCTAAACTCATAAGATAAAGGGGCCATATTTATATTAAAGGAAAAACTTCGGTGTTTATCATACTGGGGAAATGCTTTATTAAAGCCATACGACATCCCCAATCCCACATTGGTTGAGAATGGAGCTAAAAATGCAGAAACCTTATTCTTTGAGTTTTCATAAAAATTTGTAAACATTTGCGTACTAAAGGTTACATCCAAGGTGTAATGCCAGCCTTTAAACGCCTGTAGACCAAGATTGCTTTTAAATTGGAGCAAGTCATTGCCTATTTTATAAGAGCGAAGTGTATCATTAGGTGCGTTATAGAACTGAGACCTCAGTTCTAACCTATTATTTAAGCGCACCTTGTTTTTATTATAATTATAGGTCATTATTACTTGTCCCAGAATATTCATATTACTTGCACCTCCCTTATGCCAGTTTTTAGAAACATGGCTTTGAGCAAATTGCAATGAACTCTCAAAGGTAGATTGCCAGTATCTCCGTTCCGGAATAAACTTAACCGGAGCATCATAATCAGTCGCTGCCAGTTCTACCTTAACAGGAATTACTTTCTCTTCTTTGATTACATTTTCAATTAATTCCGGTTTAATCATTGCAGCAGAGCTCGGCATCATCGCTTCCGTATAGCTAAAAAGCTCAGGATGAGTAAATCTAACATGGCTATAAGCCATATCCTGCATCTTCTTATCTTTCTCATAAGTAGCAAATAAAGGACTAGGGTCTCGTTTAACTTTTTGCTCCGGCTTTAATAAGTTTTTCAAGGTCTGAAGTGTATCCGACTCTGATTGTACGTAAAACGTAGGTTTCTCCGGTCTTATAGTCTTTGAATCCACAATATCCCCTCTCAACACAAGAGGCAGATACAAAGGATTTACAATGACCGTATCTTTAAATGTCACCCAAGGATAAAAATAGTCACCCGGATCAAATGTTTTATTCACCCAATATAACGCCTCATCTGACATAGTCAGTAAACCATCCGGAGTCTTGGCTGTAATTTGCTTCAACGTATCAGAAGGTATTTTAGGAGCATAAAAAGAGCGCTGCTGCTTTTCATACACAGTCTTTATTGTAGAAATCTTTTCCAGTTCTTTTTCACTCAACGGTGGTATTGAATCAGCCACCAAAACCTCGGCAGCAACCTCAACATCAGCCTCTTGTGAATACAAAGAAAGACTTCCTGTAAACAATAAAACAAAAATCAACATCCAACCATTTCTCATAGCAAAGTCAATATATTCGTAAATTACAAAGATACCTAAAAAGAATCAAAACACTAAAGTAAAAATTCGCTTTTCTTTTCGAAGAGCAGTTAAACAGAAAATTACTAAAAATCAAAAGAATAAGGATTAGAATCAACCGAAACTGCTATAGCCACCCCAGCACCAATAGCAATAGCAGTTCCTAAAATTATACTCGTTCGATAATTCTTGTAATCAGAAACAAAAAAGACATCACCTCTATTTAATTTGGTGTGTGGATATTTTTGGGGTGTTAAGCCAGTTTTCACCAGACGAGAAATATAAAACTGCTGTTCATACGATTGAGGGTTAATCGGCTTCCCCTCACCATCAGCAGACAGTATAGTTAAATAGCTAGCAAAGAACAAAGGAGAATTCTTTTCATTGTAGTCAATAACCCTGGCAGAAAAAGTCTTATCCTTTGAATATTCTATTTTCACTTTTTTATAGGTCTTATTTGGGATGGAAGGAAATTCAAAGTTTTCTAAGAAAAATGGTCTTTCTTCTATGTAAGAGTGAGGAGGTATAAAGGCAAGTTTATTATTCAAGGCATCTCTGTATTTTCTATATCTACCCGAAGCATCCTGAGCGTAAGACACTGATATATCGCCAATTTCCCCACTTGCATAAGAAACCGCCTCTCCATCTATTATTAATGCAGACTGATTCCAGTCAACAAAAATAGGCTGTGATGCTTTATTATATACCCTTATCGCAATAGGAGCATTTTCTCCTTGAAAGTTATATGAAATACATACTGAATCATTTTCAAAATAAAAGTACCCGTCCCTATCCTTGACTTTATCACTTACGTCTTGCGTACTACTTAGCGTCGAGTAATAATAAGAGGTACACGACGACAAGAAGAACAATAAGAGTAGCATTAAATAATGAGTGAAAAAAAATCTCATAGCATGTTCTGTATTTTATTTAATAAACATACTTATAAGGGAAATGTTTCACAATTGATGAAAAAACCATCAACAAGAAGAGAATAGAATTATTGATGCTCCTTTCTTAACAAGTCATTTACTGTTTTTACAGGGTTAAAAGTTTGGGCAGGAACCTCCACAAAAACCGTATTCCAATCACTCATAGCTCCATTCCACAGTCCGGGCAACTCTAGTGCTTTCAGCGTTCTCCCCTCAAAGCTTTTCTCAGATATAAACCCGGTATCTTTGTCTACATAATCCGGCAAATTGAATGAGTCTCCTTTGAAGTTTTTAATTCCACAAACTAAATCAACCGGATTAAAATGAGTTCCCTCTTCCAGCATTTTTTTCTCCTCAGGATTAGTAAGATCAATCTGCGAACTTTCTAATATCTGTAAAGAGATTGTTCTATCCGGATTAAAAGCAAAGAATGGTCCTCCACCAGGTTCTCCCTCATTGATAACCATTCCACATACACGAATAGGACGATTTAGTTTTTGTTGAATATAAAGAACAAGCTCCGCATCTTCATAATATTTCATATCCGGATTCTTCACATTCAACTCATCTTGTAGAAAATAAATCATTTCTTCAATCTGTTTAGTTGAGTATCTACCACTCTCAATCAGATTTAGATATTTAAATATTTTCTCCTGCAACATTACCAGTACACCGGCTAAAACCTTTTTATAGATAACTGTCATAGACTTAAAGGTATCCGGAACAACATTATCTATATTCTTAATAAAAACGATATCTGCATTTACAACATTGAGGTTTTCAATCAATGCACCGTGTCCACCGGGTCTAAACACCAAGTTTCCGTCTGCATTTCTAAACAGTTCGTTATTTAACTCAACAGCTATGGTGTCTGTGCTTTCTTTTTGCGTACTAAAAGCAACGTTGATATTTACGGAAAAACGATTTTCATATTCTTTTTTCTTTTCCTCCACCTTTTGCTGAAACAAATCCAAATGCTCCGGAGAAACTGTAAAATCAATATTTACATCTCCTTTTTTACTTTTAGCATACATGGCTCCTTCTGCAAGATGCTCTTCCATGGCTGTTCTGACACCGTCATTATATTTATGAAACGACAGTAGCCCTTTAGGTAAATTACCATAATTCAAACCTTCTTTACTCAACAGTCCGGACACAACGTCTTTATATCTTTGCTCACGAATCAAGTCCTGAATACTTGATGAGTAGTTTTTTAAACAAACAGCATTTAACTGTCCATAAAATGCAAACTGTTCTATATGTTGAAAGAATATTTTCTCAAATTCAGTTGAAGGAGTCGAATAGTCGGCAGATAAAAACGCATATAAATCTTTAAACATTCTGCTGGCTGCCCCTGATGCCGGAACAAATTTGACTATTTTTTTATCATTCTGCAGATACTCATCCCACAAATTGACAAACACAACCTTTTCTTGCTCAGACAACCGTTTAATTCCCTTGTCTATTGAAGCAGATGATTTCACTTCCAAATTACCAAAACCGGTTTTAAAACGTTTTAATTGCTCTTCTAATTGATTTACGGTTATATTCTTTTTTTCAATTAGTACTTTGTCTTTATCGCTTAATTCCATGGTTGACATACAGATGATTTTTATTATTGGCAGGCATTTCAAATAATTCTCTTTACATTTTCTTTATAACCAGCCTACTTAATGCAAATATAAAACAATCTACATATCTTTTCACACAAAAAACTGTTTTTATACGTCAACACATCTAACATCTACTCTATCAATTTCATTTTCAACATGTCAATCATTAAAAAAGCATTGGATTATACATAAAGATGATAGAAAGTACTTAGTTTTGTTGTCTATTAACAATAAAAACATATTTCTATGAAAAAAAATCTTTTATTCTTATCTGTTGTCATTGTTTTTTCAGCATGCAACATGAAAGAAAAAATAAGTTATCCGGAAAGTATGAAGACAGATGTAACAGACACCTATTTTGGCGAAGAGATTGCAGACCCTTATAGATGGCTAGAAGAAGATACTTCAGCTGCCACAGCAGCCTGGGTTGAGGCTCAAAACCAGATCACAGATGCTTATCTAAAAAACATCACGTTCAAGGACAAACTGAAAGAAAGATTAACGGCATTAACTGATTACGAAAAGTTTGGTTCTCCTTTTAAAAAGAATGGCGTTTACTACTTTTTCAAAAACGATGGATTGCAAAATCAAAGCGTTTTATATGCGCAAAAAACATTAGACAGCGAGCCTACCGTTGTTTTAGACCCCAATAAACTCTCTGACGATGGCACTGTAGCCCTTGCCGGTATATCATTTTCTAAAGATGGTAAAAATCTAGCCTATACCATTTCCAGAAGTGGTTCTGACTGGCGTGAAATATTTGTTCTAAATTTAGAAACGAATGATTTACTCCCGGACCATATAGAATGGGCCAAGTTTAGTGGTGCTGATTGGTGTGGTGATGGCTTTTACTACAGTGCTTATGATGCACCAAGTGAAGGGAAAGAGTTTTCAAACGTCAATGAAAACCATAAAATATACTTCCACAAACTAGGAGATCCGCAGTCAAAAGACCAGCTAATATATCAAAACACAGCACACCCTAAACGTTTCTATTATTGCAGTGTCAGTGATGACGAACGTTTTCTTTTCATTTACGAATCAGGTGCCGGAAGAGGAAATGCACTCTATATGAAGGACTTAAAGAACCCAAGCAGTTCTTTTATACAATTGGCAGACAACCTGGATTATTCCTACTATCCGGTTGAAGTCTTAGATGATCGCATCTTATTTTTCACAAACGATGGTGCTCCTAAATACAAACTCATGGAAGCCTCAATTAGTAAGCCTACATTCAAAGACTGGTCTGACTTTATCCCTGAATCCAAATCAGTGCTATCATCCGCATCTGTTATGGGTGGCAAACTAATTGTCACTTATGACCAAGACGCATCTAACCATGCATATCTGTATGATCTTTCCGGAAAGCAGCTGGATGAAATAAAGCTTCCTGCTTTAGGATCTGTCGGGTTTAGCGGAGAAAAAGATGATTCCGAAGCCTTCTTTGTATTCACCTCATTTACTTTTCCTTCCAGCATTTACCGATACGATATAGCTAGCAACCAATATGAACTTTATCGCTCTCCTGAAGTCCAATTCACACCTGAAGACTATGAAACAGAGCAAATATTCTACACAAGTAAAGATGGCACACAAGTACCTATGTTTTTAGTGCACAAAAAAGGACTAGTCAAAGATGGTGAAAATCCGGTTCTGCTATATGGATATGGAGGTTTCAATGTAAGTCTTAACCCCGGCTTTTCTGTTTCTCGCATTCCCTTTCTTGAGAATGGTGGCATCTACGTGCAAGCAAATATTCGTGGAGGGGGTGAATATGGGGAAGAATGGCACATTGCAGGTACTAAAATGAATAAGCAAAACGTTTTTGATGATTTCATTGGTGCAGCAGAATATCTAATTAAAGAAAACTATACCAATCCGGATAAAATAGCTATTATGGGAGGATCAAATGGTGGTCTCTTAGTAGGTGCATGCGCCAATCAACGCCCTGACCTGTTTAAAGTAGCCATTCCCCAAGTAGGTGTGATGGATATGCTTCGCTATCATAAATTCACGATTGGCTGGAACTGGGCCAGCGATTATGGAACGAGTGAAGACAGCAAAGAGATGTTTGAATATCTTCAGGCATACTCTCCTCTACATAATATAAAAGACGGCGTGAAATATCCGGCCACATTAGTAACGACTGCCGACCATGATGACCGAGTTGTTCCTGCGCATTCATTTAAATATGCAGCCCGCTTGCAAGAAGCAAACGACGGAACCAATCCTACTTTAATTCGTATAGAAACAAAGGCCGGACATGGCGCAGGCAAACCGATTAGTAAAGTTTTGGAGGAACAAGCCGATATATACTCATTTATCATGTACAATTTAGACATGAAGTATAAATAACTATCCATAAACTCACCTAGTGAGAAGCCTTTACACAAGCGAGGACTAAACTACATAAGCATAGTTTAGTCCTCGCTTTTTTTTAACCTTCAGCACAATCATTAAGTATCAAAAAAACACTGTAGAAAGATATACTAATCTAATAAACGACGAATCGCACCCGTTGATATTCGTCAGCTTATTACAGGCATATTTGAAAATGCAAACGCAAACAGTAGGTATTTATCAAGAATGTAAATCCGGACAGTATCACAATGATAATAAGCCAATAGAAACAGAGCTCATAAGACAAAGGTATAAACCTGTTTTAGATAGATACAGTATCTAATTAGCATATAGGCATTTATAAAACTCGATAGAG
>CAZSWS010000085.1:0-10281 GCA_964610765.1 uncultured Parabacteroides sp. | reverse complement strand
AGTCACACCAGTACCCTCTATGCGTGCCCGATGCGGGGTCACACCATCACCGGCGGTTTTTCATGGCTGGTTTGACAATACCTATATTGAATACCTACGGCATTCTAATCTCTACGCGTTATATTGTTCTACTCATATGCCGACTTTGGAGGTTGATTCGTTTTGACTGATTTGGATTGCTCCTTTCGGCGTAGTTTATTTTAAGAAAAGGAGAATAAAATGAGGAACTTGCATCTAGAAAAATGAAAAGACATAAAAAGTTTCTACATTTGTGTTATCATGTAATTTA
Organism: uncultured Parabacteroides sp.; assembly: GCA_964610765.1. Taxonomy (GTDB): domain Bacteria; phylum Bacteroidota; class Bacteroidia; order Bacteroidales; family Tannerellaceae; genus CAZSWS01. Next base: position 9,992 of record CAZSWS010000085.1, on the reverse strand, counting down.
GAGAATAAAATGAGAAAGATATCTATACTCCTATTGCTTATAGGCACTTGTGTTTTAGTATTAAGTGCTCAGGCTTCTAAAGAAGTTTGTCGTTTGGGAATTTCGTATGATATAAGTACGAATAAGAAATGGGGATTTGGTATGCCTGTCGTAACGAAGGTTTATCCTTATTCTCCGGCAGAGAATGCGGGTGTTAAACGAAATGATATCATCCTTAAAGTAGATGACATATCTGTGGGTGAAATGACGGGAGATGTGCTTCCTCAAATGTTGAACCCTTATGATAAAAACAAGGTTAAACTGACGTTGAGAAACTTCAATTATGAAGAACGAGATGTAATTGTTACGAAAGAATGTATTCCTTTGAATACGATTAAAGAAGAACAACTGGCAACCGCTTTCTCTATGTATAGCTTGGAAAACACCGTGGAGCGTACGTTTATTTGCCCATTTAAAACTACTGTTACAGAAGATACGGTTGATTTTATCAACTATCGAACATTTGCCTTTCCGGAAATAGAAGAAGGAAATGAAGAACTGGAGAATGCTATAAACATGATTATCCGTAGCGACTTAGAAGCAAAAGGGATGAGATATGATGAGAATGCGCCTAATCTGGTCATACAGACCTTCTATTTTTTTGATAAGAATCCAAAATTCAGAGGAGTAAGTAAAGTACGTACAAAGAGTGATCAGGTGTTTCGTTATGATGGGAGTGTGCAGAAAATTGTTAAGCTGCCTTTCATGACTTCTGTATCGGAGTCTGAAGCTGAGTATATATTGCAGTTTGGCATCCGTTTTATTGATACAGCAACCGGAGCATCTATTTGGGAGTCAGAAGCTGAAGAATTGATGTATGAGCCTTTTGACTTGGCAAAATATGCTCAAATACATATTCCGTTGATGTGTATGCAATATCCACGGGTAAGCCATACGAAAAATGTTTCTTTCAAGGTTGGTTTCAAAACATATAACTATACCGGTTTGAATTACGACATAGACCGTTTAAGCTTGGTTAAGAAAGTTGATTTGAACTCGCCGGCTGCCGAAGCCGGGATAAGGGTGGGTGATTTGATTGAAAATATTGAAGGTAAAGAGTTGATGCGTTCTGCCGATGAATATACGGCTGCATACAAACAGTTTATATCTAACTCGATGAAGTTTAGAGATGCTGAAACGGTCTTTACCGATTCGAATGGTTTTGAACGTTGTATGTATTGGAGTACATTAAATTATCCTCAAATAGAGAAAATGTTGAACAAGCCGGAATACTTACCGGTGTTTTCTTATCTATATAAATTTGCTCCTTATGTGGATTTATCCGGTTCTAACACGCTGAAAATGCAAGTACACCGGTCGAATGAAAAGTTTGAAGTAGTGTTGCGTCCCGTTATTCGCACTGCTCCAACTATAGATATTAATTAAATTACGAATTATTATTAGTGACATATCCCGATAACTTTGAACAGAAAATCGGTTTTGATACGATTCGCCGATTGCTGGGAGAAAAGTGTTTGAGTCCTTTGGGGAGAGAGCAGATTGATGAAGTTAAATTCACGGATAAAGTGGATTTGATACGTCGGCTTCTGCTTGAAACAGATGAGTTTGTACGCGTGCTGAACGGCGAAAAAGAGTTTCCTTTAGGATACTTTCTAGATGTTCGCTATTCGCTGAAGCGCATCCGACCGGAGGGTACTTTTCTGGATGAAAAAGAGCTTTATGACTTGAAGCGTTCTTTACAAACGATTTATGAAATCGTTCGTTTTTTCTCGCCAACAGATGACGAGAAACCCCTGTATCCTTCTTTATATGCCTTAGCCGGTCCTGTGCCGGTCTTTCCCCGGCTGATAACAGAGATAGATAGTATCCTGGATAAATATGGGAAAATTAAAGACAATGCTTCTTCAGAGCTGGTGCGTATTCGGCGCGAAATGTCTGCAACTGCTAGCGGTATATCGAAAAGCCTTCATGCCATTCTTCGCATGGCTCAAGCCGATGGAGTGGTAGAGAAAGATGTGGCTCCGACTATGCGTGACGGTCGTTTGGTAATCCCGGTTTCACCGGCTTTCAAGCGAAAGATTAAAGGGATTGTGCATGATGAGTCGGCAACAGGAAAGACAGTGTTTATTGAACCGGAATCAGTGGTAGAAGCGAACAACCGTATCCGCGAACTGGAAGGGGAGGAACGAAGAGAAATCGTGCGTATCTTAACTGAATATACCAATAAACTGCGTCCGCTTGTTCCCGATATACTTCACTCGTATGATTTTTTAGGACAGATTGATTTTATACGTGCTAAAGCCTTGCTTTCGGTTGAGCTGGGGGCGGTAGTTCCACAAGTAAAGGAAGGACCTGCAGTAGATTGGATTACGGCTGTTCATCCGTTGCTATTTTTATCGTTGAAGAAGCATCAAAAGAAAGTAGTTCCGTTGGATATTGTTCTAACACAGACTCAGCGACTCTTGGTTATCTCCGGTCCGAATGCAGGAGGTAAGTCGGTATGTCTTAAGACAGTCGGTTTACTACAATATATGTTGCAATGTGGATTGCCGGTTCCGCTAAACGAAAAATCTCAAATGGGTGTTTTTGAGCATTTGTTTATTGATATAGGTGACGAGCAGAGTATTGAAGATGATTTGAGTACGTATAGTTCTCACTTGTCAAATATGAAGTTTTTCGTACGCCGAACGAATGAGCGCACCTTGTTGTTGATTGATGAGTTTGGTAGTGGAACAGAGCCTCAGATTGGAGGTGCTATTGCTGAAGTGCTACTCAAAAGGTTTAATGAAAAGTCAGCCTATGGCGTGATAACTACGCATTATCAGAACCTAAAGCATGTAGCTGAAGGAACTCCGGGGATGGTGAATGGGGCTATGCTTTACGACCGACATTTGATGCAACCCTTGTTCCAGTTGTCTATTGGTCATCCGGGTAGCTCGTTTGCCGTTGAAATTGCCCGTAAAATAGGATTGCCGGAAGACTTAATAGCCGAAGCCTCTGATATTGTTGGTAGTGACTATGTAGAGATGGATAAATACCTGCAAGACATTGTGCGTGATAAGCGCTATTGGGAAAGCAAGAGGCAAAGTGTGCGGTTGCAAGAGAAGAAGCTTGAACAGGTAGTTGGACGCTATGAAGAGGACTTGACCGAAGTTAATAAACAGCGAAAAGAAATATTAAGACAGGCAAAAGAAGAAGCACAGCAGATACTTTCGGAAGCGAATGCACGGATTGAACATACGATTCGTGAGATTAAAGAGGGGCAAGCAGAAAAAGAAAAAACACGAGCTGTTAGAAAAGAACTGGAAACATATCAAAATTCATTGACGCAGCTATCGGAAGAAGATGAGCGTTTGAATAAGCGTATGCAAAAGCTCAAAAAGCATGCAAAACGGAAAGAAAAGCAACCGCGATTGGATAGCAAGTCCAAGCAAATATCTCAAGAACTTCAGGTGGGCGACTTGGTGCGTCTGAAGGGACAAACTTCTGCCGGCACAGTAGCTGAAATACGTGATAAGCAAGCAACAGTGGTGTTTGGCATGATTAAAAGTGTGGTGAAGGTGGATAGGCTGGAGAAAGTAAGTAAAGGACAACTTAAAAAGGAGGAAAAAGCCGCTCCTTCCTATCATACGGATAGTATTCGTGAGCGAGTGCTCAACTTTAAGCAAGATATTGACGTGCGGGGTATGCGTGGTGATGAGGCTGTGCAGGCGGTAACTTATTATGTGGATGATGCTATACAGATGGGGGTGTCAAGGGTGCGGATATTGCACGGTACGGGTACAGGTATATTACGTGCATTGATTCGAGACTATCTGCATACAGTTCCGGGTGTAGCTACGTACAGAGACGAACATGTCCAACTGGGTGGAGCCGGGATAACTGTCGTTGATTTTGAATAAGTTTTCTGAATTTTTTAGAATCAATAGGTATATAAACTATAAAAGCAGAGTTTTCACAACTCCGCTTTTACATGTTTTAAAATAGGTATTAGCTTTTTTAAGGCAAAAAGATTGTTTAGGTTATCTCCTACAAAGATGGCAATCTTTAGGGTGATTATGAAAAACGAACATATATTATAAAACATGTTTAACCGCATTAAAGTGGAAATAGCAGTTAAACTTCGTTAATTTCGGTAGTTGGAGAGGGGGTACGGGTTTTGCTGTCTGTTTAATCAAAGACGAGTTCTTTTCCTCGGGTGTTAGGATTAACTTCTCCGTTGGTGTATGCTTTTTCTCCATTCACAAATGTTGTGACTACTTTGTGTTGGAAGGTTTGCCCTTCGAATGGAGACCAACCGCACTTATATAATAAGTTTGTTGCGCTTACTGTCCAAGGAGCATGTGGGTCGATCAGTACTAAGTCGGCATAGTAGCCCGGGCGAATGTACCCTCGCTGAGCGATATGGAATAATTCGGCTGGTCTGTGTGCCATGACATCAATGACTTTTTCTTTGCTGAATGTTCCTTGAGCAGCCATTTCAAGCATGGCAACCAATGAGTGCTGTACGAGTGGTCCACCTGAAGCAGCTTTTAAGCATCCGCCTTGCTTCTCGGCAGGAAGGTGCGGTGCATGATCTGTTGCCACAATATCTATTATCCCATTATTCACAGCCTGACGGAGTGCCTCTCTGTCTGCTCTTGTTTTGATGGCCGGATTCCATTTGATGCGACTGCCAAAACGTTTGTAGTCTTCGTCCGTAAACCATAAATGGTGTACACAGACTTCGGCGGTGATTCGCTTCTCAATAAGTGGCTCTGATGATAACAAACCGAGTTCTTTGGCTGTGGATAAGTGAAGGATATGGAGTCTCGTATTGAGCTGATGTGCTAACTCTACTGCTGCTGATGATGAGGCATAGCAGGCTTCTTCGCTTCGGATAAGCGAATGGTAGCGTATGTCGGGGTCGTCTCCATATTTCGCTTTATAGATGGCGATATTTTGTTGAATGATGTCTTCTTTTTCAGCATGTATAGCAATCAGCAAGTCGGTATTGCTGAAAAAACGGCGTAAGACTTCAGGGTCGTCAACCAGCATATTGCCGGTAGATGCTCCGAGGAACAGCTTGATGCCGGGTATGCGTTTATTGTCGAGCCGGGCTATCTCTTGATAATTATCATTGGTTCCACCAAAATAGAACGAATAATTAGCCGATGATACTTCGGCCGCTCGTTCAAATTTCTTCTGTAAGCATTCCAGCGTAGTGGTTTGAGGAAGCGTATTGGGCATATCCATAAAGGAAGTGATGCCTCCTGCCACAGCTGCACGACTTTCAGTCTGCAAGTCCCCTTTGTGCGTAAGCCCCGGATCGCGAAAATGGACTTGGTCGTCAATGACTCCCGGAACAAGCCATTTGCCTTTCCCATCAATCACTTCATCATAGTTTGCGTCCGGATAGGTTTCGCTTGTATAAACTGCTTGAATCTTTTCGCCCGATAAAATAACCGAGCCGACGATTGATGTCCCTTCGTTAATGATTAGGACATCTTTAATCAGAATATTAGCCATGTTGAGAGGATTTTTGAGGATACTTCTTGAAAAAACTACGCCATTTAAGTTTGATAACACCAAAGAGTGCTTCGCCAAAGATTGATGTGTTCATTTTGGAAACACCCAATACGCGGTTAATGAAGATAACAGGGACTTCCTTGATGGTAAAGCCGCATTTATGGGCGGTGAACTTCATCTCTATTTGGAATGCGTATCCTTTGAAGCGAATCTTGTCTAATTCGATAGTTTGAAGCACTTCTTTCTTATAGCAAACAAATCCCGCTGTTGTGTCTTTTACCTTCATGCCGGTAATGACACGAACATAAACAGAAGCAAAGTATGACATCAGTACACGACCTAAGGGCCAGTTTACGACGTTTACCCCTTGGATATAGCGTGAGCCTACAGAGAGGTCAGCTCCTTCTTCAGAACAGGCTTTATACAGGCGGATAAGATCGTCCGGATTGTGGCTGAAGTCGGCATCCATCTCAAAGATGTAATCGTAGTTGTGTTCTAGCGACCAGTCAAATCCCAGTAAATAGGCCGTTCCGAGACCTTGCTTGCCTTCACGTTCTAATATAAAAAGCTTGTTGGGGTGCTCTTCTTGTTTCTTTTTTACAATAGCGGCAGTTCCGTCAGGTGACCCATCGTCAATAACCAATATATGAAACTTCTTTTCTAAGGCGAACACCGCTTCTATAATGTTCGCAATGTTTTCTTTTTCATTATAGGTCGGGATGATTACGATGCTGTCTGACATACTATTGTTTGTTATAATTAGTAGAACGAAAGTACATATTTTTTCGCAAAAACACGTACGATGACAGCTATATGAGCAGGAGGAGCTAAAGATACCTATAAAAAAAGCTGCGAAATACTCGGTAATGAGTGTTTCGCAGCTTAGTATAGATGAGTAGTTTTATTCTGCTGATTCGTCTGCTACTGTTTCTTCTTCCTTCTCAGTATCAGTCTCTTCCGGTGTGAAATCAGTAAGACCTGTTTGGATAAGCAGGTTGTACCAGCTCATTACTTTACGAATGTCGCTAGGGTAAACTCTGTCATTATCATAATTAGGGAGAATCTCTTTGAACAAATTGCGCAGTTTGTCCGTTTCAGAAACAGCCGGTACCGTTAAGGCTGCATTGTTGGTGTGATCTTTGATTCGTGTGAGCACCTCATGCAAAGGCATTTCATCTTCTGTTGTGTAAATTGCAATGTCTCCTAGTGAGATTGCTTTTTCATTGGCATATACGGGTATCCTTTTTTTGTCAGTTAATGCTTCAACAATAAGCATGTTTTTACCTTGTGATACCAACTTATACAAACCGGGCTTTCCGGAGACAGATAAAATTGTTTTCAACATAGTGTTCAGTTTTCTTCTATTTATTAAAACCCCGCAAAGTTAACACAACTCTCTTAAAAAAATAATTTTTTGGAGATTTCTTTCTTTAGGTCAAGGGTTGGAAGAGGGGAGAGGTGAGGAGAAAAGTTAAGTATGCAGTGTGTCTAATAGTTGCTCAACCTGGGGAATGAGTGCGTGCAGGTCGTCATTTAGGATGATGTGGTCAGCGAGTTCTTTTTTTTGTTCATCAGGCATTTGGCTGGCAATACGCTTCAGTACTTCTTGTTCGGTTGATCCGTCACGCTGCATAACTCGTTCGATTCTTGTTGTGAGAGGCGCATAAACCATGACGACCTGATCAACATATTGATTAAAACCGGACTCATATAGAATGGCTGATTCGATAAAGCTAAGGGTGCTTTGTTGTTGTTTGCTCCATGCCTGGAGATCTTTGTTTACTTCGGGATGAATGATGTTGTTGACCAGTTGGAGCTTTGTGGTATCGGAGAATATGAGCTCTGCCAACCGTTTTTTGTCCAGGTGACCATGGGGGTATAGATTCTCGCTGAACGTGTTGTTGAGTTTTTCTCTAATCACCGGGGAACTATCAGTGAGCCTTTTGCTCTCTTCATCGGCCACATAAACAGGGAATCCATATACATTTAGTAATTTACCTACTGTTGATTTGCCACTGCCTATTCCTCCTGTAAGTCCAATTCGTATCATTCGTCAGCAGGTTGATTAGCTGTAGTTGAAGGGCTGCTTTTTTGTTCGAGGATAAACTCAATCGTATTGGGGTTGATAGCCGTGTCACTCACCCAGTCAGGTTGTTTGGTGAGTTCGAGCTTGACTGTCCCGGTTTTATTGTCTTTAAGTGATTCAAAGGGGATGTCAATTTCAAATACAAAAGCATCCAGGTCATTAAATTTAGACATGGAAACATTGGCTGATACATTGACGGAAGAAGGGAAAGTCTTCAGCTCGTAGTTTGACGGAAGGTTGGAGCAAATAACGGGTACAGAAAGCACTTTTTCTGTAAACTCTTCAATAGGAATGGTTAGTGTAACCGTTTCTTCGCTCAATGATGATCCTTCAGGCTTTTGGAGCTTTACTGTGACAGATTGCGTCTTGTCTATCTTGGTGAGTTGTTTAAATTCCGTTTTTATGTTGCTGACAGAGTCTATAGTTGCTTGATTAGCGTAGAGTATTACTTTTTCAGGACTGAGAGTAGCTTTCCCTACCAGTTGAAAGCCGGGTTTGGTTTCAATCATACCGTTAAATATGACCGGTACTTCCTTCTCTTTTAATTTCCCATATACAGCATCAATGGAAGTTGGCTCTGTATAAAGTAAGGCGGTGGTGGAAAGTAGCTGCTTTTGTATATCAGATTCTATTTTCTTTCGATCTGCCACGGTCGAACGTGTTTTATTGACAGGTAAGTCTTTCAGATTAATGTCAATAGGCATAAAGGCATTCCAGAACACGTAGTTGATTAATCCGGTGCCCTTGTCTTTAATACGTATGTTTACTTTGTCGGGAAGAGGAGAGGTGAATGCTACTTCTGAAGGGATGTTTCGGTAGCGAATGGGGATGTTCATTTCGACCTCATACTCTTGTTGCAAACTTTGCATCAGCCAAAATCCTGCAGCAAGTAAGAGGAAAATAAAAAATGTGAAAGCTTCTCTCCATTTGGTTGTTTGGAGAGAAGCCTTTATTCTTGATAATACAGACTTGAATGATTCTTTGTTTTTTTCAAGTCGAGACATATAATCTTGTTTTATTATTGAGCCCCTTGGGTTGTTGAGTAAATAGAGTTTTTGTCTACTCTGATTTTTACACCGTCAGCAATTTCAATAACCATATAGTTGTCACCTATATCTTTTATCTTACCATAGATACCACCAGAAGTAACAATGGCATCACCTGTTCTTAAAGCTTCACGCGCTTTTTGAATCTCTTTTTGTTTTTTAGTTTGAGGACGAATCATGAAGAAGTAGAAGATGGCAATAATAACAACCATCATAAGTATGCCTGACCAGGCTGATCCACCTGCTGCTGCTTGTAATAAAATGCTTAAAGTCATAAGTGTATTTGTTAGTTAGAATAGTCTTAGTTACTGTTTATTGCAAATGTAGTCAATAATTTATTAATTCTTAAACAGTAGGTTCTTATTTTTTAAATCCTTAACTACCGAGTCTAATATCCCATTTATAAATGTGCCACTTTTGGGTGTACTGTATGTTTTAGCAGCATCAATATATTCGTTTAGTGTAACTTTGAGTGGTATGGTAGGGAAGTTTAGTATTTCGGTCAGTGCTATTTGCATAAGCAGTAAGTCCATGTTTGCAACGCGTTCGCTTTCCCAGTTTTTCAAGTGGTCATTGATTATATCTCGATACTCTCGCCCCTTTTCAATGGACAAACGAAACAGAGTACGGGCAAACTCAATGTCCTCTTCGTCTTTGTACATAGGAAGCAGCAGTTGTTTTGCCCCTTTCTTTTCATCAAAGCGTTTGATGGTTTTTAAAACAAATGTCTCAACGATGTCAATGTCTTCATTCCAATACAAACATTTGTCTTCCAGGTATTCATAAACAAACTCACTGCCGCCAATCACATGTTTGAATGTTGCGCGCCAAAACTCCCGATCAGCCTCAAAAGAGGTGTCGTCGGAGTTCATATATTGGGTATATAAGTCAGACTCTTTAATGAGGTCAAGCACGTTGCGAATAAAGTCTGTATCGTTGCTCCATGAGATGCTCTCGTCTTTCGTGTATTTCAGTAGCGCTTCGTTTTGGGCAAGCTGAATGGCGAATCGATTGTTAATGAAGCGCATGTTAGGGTTTAATTCCTTTTCTGTGGGGAGGTATTTATGTCGCCGGTTATCAATAATTCGTTCTTGAAGATAGGTGACTTCGTTGATTAAAAGAAGGAGGTAATGGTATAAATCATACGATTTCTTTAAGCTGAACATCAACTCTTTTTCAGCAGTTGCTATGTTCTTTTCTCCATTTTGATAATATGCAAAAAGTATTTGCAAAACTTTTATGCGAATTAAAATCCGGTTTATCATTGTTTTAATGAGCTACTTTATTATTAAACGGTGCAAAGGTAATGATTCTTTTAAGAAGAAATAGGCTACACCCTTTTTTACTGCGAA
>CAZSWS010000084.1:0-10904 GCA_964610765.1 uncultured Parabacteroides sp. | reverse complement strand
ATATTTTGCTGATTTCATCTAATGCTTCTGCTTGAATGATTTAAGAGATTTATAGGTTAGAATACTGTCTGGTCTGTATTTTAATAGGGGCAACTAATCGGCTCACAGCTGTGAGCCGATCGGTCCACACTTGTGAGCTAACCGGTTCACAGCTGTGAGCTGGTTGGTCCACAGCTGTGAGCCGATTAAATGTCAATATCAACAGGAGAAAAGCCCTCTATTTATTGATTGAGTTGACTCTTTTGACTCTTAAACTTGGCTGAGGCTTGATGGGTATCTGTCTGATAATATTGCGGATTTGTATGGTTTGTTTGCTCGTTTGGCACTTAATAGCTGATGTTTATCGCCAGTTAAGTCTGTTTTTTGTATGGAAATAGTTCGCTATTTAGTTTTTGTTTTCTGTATTAAGCATAACCCTCTTTATATTTTCAGGAATCGAGTTTTATCAAATATACTTTCCATGTGTCTATTTTTTAAGAGATAAAACATCAGAAGTGGTTTATTTTTGATATTTTTGTAACGAATAGTGGGAATGGGGTATGACTAAAAAGGCAAAAAAAAGCATCATATTTTATTTGTTGCTGATTGTGATTTTTGGCTCGCTGATGTATTTGATAACTTTAAAAGGAGAATCACATCAGTTGGTCGAAGAGGTTGTATCCGCCCAAAACAAACCTACTAACCTTCAAGAGGGATTTGGTCTTTTTTGTGAAACATTATTTGGACAGATTGAATCGCCCTTAGGTAAACTACTCCTACAGATTATCGTGATTTTGATAGCCTGCCGTCTGGTAGGTTGGGTTTTTCAAAAAATGAAACAACCCACGGTGATTGGAGAAATTTTGGCCGGTATCATTTTAGGTCCTTCTATTTTGGGGCATATGTTCCCTGAAGTGTCTGCTTTTTTATTTCCGGAAGACTCGCTTATCTATATCAACATGCTTAGTCAGTTTGGGCTGATTTTGTTTATGTACACCATTGGTATGGAGCTGGATATTACAGAGGTGAAGAAAAAGTTGCAAGAAACCATTCTAATCAGTCATACCAGTACCATAGTGCCGTTTTTTGGAGGGATGCTTGTCGCTTATTTTATTTATGACAACTATGCGTCTAAGGCTACGCCTTTTCTCTCATTTGCTTTATTTATAGGGATTGCCATGAGTATTACGGCTTTTCCGGTGTTAGCACGTATTATTCAAGAACGAGGACTCACCAAAACACATCTTGGTACAATATCATTGGCCAGTGCAGCCAATGGAGATATTACCGCTTGGTGTTTGTTAGCTGTGGTGGTATCTATCGGTCAGGCGGGTTCAATGCTTGGGGCTGTCTATAACATTCTTTTCTCGATTATTTACATTGCCTTTATGCTTTTTATAGCCCGACCTGTTTTGCGGCTGGTGGGCAATTTGTATAACAATACGGAAGTGATTGACAAGCCCTTGGTGGCTATGATTTTCTTGTTTTTATTAGGCTCTTCGTATGTGACAGAGATTTTGGGACTTCATGCGCTCTTTGGAGCTTTCTTTGCCGGGATGGTTATGCCCGAGAATTTGAGATTCCGAAAGATTATGAATGATAAGGTCGAAGATGTGTCTTTGGCTTTATTCCTTCCCCTCTTTTTTGCATCGACGGGGCTGCGAACAGAGATTGGCTTATTGAATACGCCTGAACTTTGGATCATGTGTATGGTGTTTATCGCAGTAGCCATCATCACAAAGTTTGGCTCGGCTTATTTTTCTTCCCGCTTTGTGGGTGAGAATGTAAGAGACAGCTTGTATATAGGAGCGTTGATGAATACACGTGGATTGATGGAGTTGGTTGTCTTGACTATTGGCTATGAGATGGGTATTCTGACGCCGGCTATCTTTGTGATGTTGGTAATCATGACGCTTGTAACCACCTTTATGACTACCCCGTTAATATCGTTTATTAATTGGGGCTTCCGGGCAAAAGAGAAACTTCAGCACAAAAAATACACAGTTGGAGAAAATGTCTATAAAGTACTCCTGTCATTTGGGCGTGCAAAGAGTGGGCGTTTGCTCCTTAATGTTGCTAATCAGTTATTCTCTGCAGGAGAAGAAAAATTAGAACTGACAGCCCTGCATCTTACGGTCGGGGCAGATGTCAACCCTTTGCAGACCGACAATTTTGAACGCATCAGCTTTGAACCCATATTGACGGAAGCCAGCCATTTAAATATGTCTATTCATACGCATTATGATGTGGCGGTTGATGCCGGAGACTATATCTGTAATATGGTGAATGATGAAAAGTATCATTTCTTATTAGTAGGAGGTGGGGTGGCCACGAGTAATCTGCCTACTGACGTGGAAGCAGCTCGCCTGCATCGTAGTATGACCCGCTATTTTGGAGTGAAGAAGAATCAGAAGCTTTTATTTATTCCAAATGCCTTAATCAAAGACAAGACTCGCTTCTTTATTGATAATACGAATAGCTCGGTGGGAATCTTTGTGAATCGGGACTTTAGAATTGCGGATAAAGTATTGGTAGCTATCCAAACAGTCAGCGATCTGCCCTTGTTGAATTACGCTAAAAACTTGATTCGATCCACTTCCGGGCGTATGACGATTATGAATATGGCAGCCGAGTCTGATCCTGATTATGCGGCTATTATTGAAGCAATAACGAGTTTTAAGTTGATGGTTAATCACGCTTATGAGTTGGAGGGTGCGGAAATAAAAGCTGAATCATTCGAAGGATTCAATTTTATGCTTATTAGTTATGAAACTTGGAACGATGTGTCTGTGAGACTTAATAACGAGTTTATGCACATGCCTTCGACACTTATTATCAGACACCGAGAAGTAAAATAATTTTTTCTCAAACCACAATACCTACTTGATATATAAATAGATATTCTTTATATTTGAGTTTTCTAATTCTTTATATATACTTTTAATATACATAGACATAATGAAACGTCGTGACTTTTTCAAAACAACGGCTATGATGGGAGCAGCATCTGCCTTGTCGGTTAATTTCGAAGGCCTACAGGCTGCCTTGCTCTCTAATAAAATGTCTGTAGAGAAAGCTCCTGACTTAGTGGCTGTTATGGGAGGAGAACCCGAAGATATGCTTGAAAAAGCCTTGAATGCTTTGGGAGGTATGGAGCGTTTTGTTAAAAAAGGGCAGAAGATTGTCATTAAACCCAATATAGGGTGGGATCGTAAACCGGAATTGGCGGCTAATACCAATCCTAAGCTTATCAGTACATTGGTGAAGAAATGTTTGGATGCAGGAGCTCAGAAAGTGACTGTATTTGATCATACCTGCGATAATTGGCAGAAATGTTATGAGTCAAGCGGCATTTCTGAAGCGGTAAAAGAGGCAGGGGGAATTGTGCTTCCGGGTAATGATGAAAAGTATTATAAAAAGGAAATCCAACTGCCTAATGGGGTGGTTCTTAAGTCGGCAAAGATTCATGATGCGCTGGATGAAGCAGATGCATGGATTAATGTACCGGTATTGAAGAATCATGGAGGTGCAAAATTTACTTGCTGCATGAAAAACTATATGGGAATAGTCTGGGACCGTCGATTTTTTCATCAAAATGATTTACAACAATGTATAGCCGATATTTGTACGTGGTCTAAGAAACCCGTTTTGAATATTGTTGATGCTTATCGTATCGTATTTCAGAATGGCCCGCAGGGTAGGAATGAATCTGATGTAGCTTTGGTTAAGTCGTTGATTGCTTCTTCCGATATTATTGCTGCAGATACGGCGGCACTTTCTTTTTTCAATCAAGTGAAAAAACTGGACATGGAAGCAGTGACACATATCACTAAAGGAGAAGCATTGAAATTAGGAACTACCCGCCTGGATGATATCCAGATAGAGCGTATTAAAATGTAAGTGTAAATTATGTCTAATTAAAGCTCTTTGACTCAGTGTGCTAGCTAGTTGAAGAGCTTGTTTGTATATATACCTAAACCAATGAATAAAAAAATAACAAGCGGTAAAAAGATTAATTACCTGAAGTGGATGCGAGTAGTCCTGGCTTTACTTTTCTTTGTGCCGATATTGCTTTTCTTTGTTGATTTTCTAAACTTGTTGCCTGACAAACCTTTGAGTTGGTTCTTACGCGTTCAATTGGTTCCACTAGTGTTATCGGGTACGATATTTTTATTAATACTTCATGCGTTGTTAGCCTGGGTGTTTGGTCGCATTTATTGTTCAACGTTATGCCCTTTGGGTGTTTTGCAGGATATCATAGGACGGATAAGTAACCTTTTTAGGAAAAAGAGCAAACGAAAATGGCGTTTTAAGTATGCTAAGCCTAATAATATGTTGAGGTACGGCTTGTTAGTCTTGACGATCTTAGTGACGGTCTTTTTCTCTAATACCTTATTGTTGTTAGTAGATCCTTATAGTAACTTTGGCCGTATAGCCACCCATCTTATCCGCCCATTGTTTATTGAAGTGAATAATATACTCGCGGCGGTTTTAGCTAAGGCAGATAACTATACACTTTATCATGTTTCTTTGTCTACAATTACCCTATACTCCATACTGTTTGCTTTAGGCCTTTTGCTACTTTTAGTCGTGTTGGTTGTATGGCGAGGACGGTTGTTTTGCAACACATTATGTCCGGTAGGAGCTGCATTAAGCCTGTCAAGACGCCCTTTATTTCGGATGGTATTTGATAAAGAAAGCTGTACCCAGTGTGGTTTGTGTGAAAGAACGTGCAAAGCAGAAGCTATTTCGGCCACAACTCAATCGATCGATCCTTCTCGCTGTGTGGTTTGCTTTAACTGTTTATCAACCTGTCAGAAGGGTGGGGTGAGCTATCAGTTTCATGCACCTTTCAAATCATCAGTTCAGGCAGATAAATTAAATTTGGGTGAAGAAGAAAAAAAACGAGATGGACGACGTGTGTTTCTGTCTACAGGATTGGTATTGGCTTCTTCATTACCCACAGTGTCTTATGCTCAAAAGCATCTCCGAAAACGAAATAAGATGGGAGGCGATTGTCTGTCAGACTCAAAGCTGCCCATTACGCCTCCCGGTTCATTAAGTGTTGAACGGTTTAAAGATAAATGTACCGCCTGTCACTTATGTGTAGTGCACTGTCCTTCTCAAATATTAAAGCCTGCCGGAATGGAATACGGGTTTAATTATTTGTTAAAACCTCATATGTCCTACGATGAGCATTTCTGCAACTATGAATGTACCATTTGTGCCGATGTTTGTCCAACTGAAGCTATAAAACCGATAGGAGTAGAAGAAAAGACGGTTACGCAAGTTGGTGTTGCCCATTTTATGAAACGTTTATGTATTGTGCATACGGATGGAACGGATTGTGGAGCCTGTTCGGAGCATTGCCCAACACAAGCTGTGCATATGGTTCCCTATAAAGGCACGCTGACTATCCCTAAGGTAGAGCCGGAGCTGTGTGTGGGTTGTGGAGGATGCGAGTCTATATGTCCGGTACGTCCGGATCGGGCGATAGTTGTTCGTGCTCATTCTGTGCACCAAGTGGCAAAGAAACCGGAAGTTGGAGAAGAGAAAAAAGTTGAACTGGACGATTTTGGATTTTAAATAAATTAGGTCAATCATTATCAAGTGCTTTTTCTTAAAAGACGGGGAGTATACATTAAAAAGCGATCTTCTCAGACCGCTTTTTAAAAGTGTGTTTATGTGAAGTGAAAAAAATGTTGCTAATGATACCTTTCTATAAATAAGACGCATAAGAAGTCAAAGTGTTGCACTTGTTAAGAATAAAAAATTATTAAAATGTTTTTTTATCATCTACAAAGCGAATGATATCCCCTTATTGGCTGTCACAACGATTCTTTAGCTTTCTTTTTATAAGTGCTCCTATCTGTTCGTTTGAAAATATTGTTATCTTTGAGAAACAAAATATAAGAGGAATTCACTATGTTTCGTTTTAGTAAATTATTACTTGTGATCATGATTGCGCTTTTGACCGGAAGTGTCGTTTTCGGGCAGAGCTTAGATCAAGCGAAAAAAATGTATAACGAAGGCAATTATGCCGATTCAAAGCCTGTATTTGAACGATTAGTCAAACAATCGCCCAATAATGGTTCATATAACCATTGGTATGGAGTGTGTTGTTTTGAAACAGGCGATATGGAGAATGCTGAGAAACACCTATTAGTAGGAGTCAAACGCAATGTTCAAGAATCTCATCGCTATTTGGCCGAAATTTATTCGCAGACTTATCGATTTGAAGAGGCTGTCGAGATGTGGGATAAATATATCGCTATCCTGACTAAGAAAAAAGGAGACACTTCTGTATATGAAGAGGAGCGGGATAAAGCCGCAAACCTGAACCGTATGGTTGATCGTGTAGAAGAGATTCAGGTCATAGATAGTATGGTTATTGCTAAGTCAGACTTTTTGTCTGCTTACATCTTAGCAGAAGAAAGTGGAACACTTAGTTCGTTTGCCGATTTTTTTGTTGATTCATCTCCTGTTTTTTCTTCGGTTTATATGAATCAGAAAGGAGACCGAATTTATTACGGAAAGCCAACCGATGGAGGGCAGATGGATGTATATAGTCAGTCTATGTTGTTAGATGGTTGGGGTGATGAGAAGCGACTGGGATTGGAACGTGTAGAAGGCGAAGAAATAAACTTTCCCTTTGTAATGCCTGATGGAATAACCGTCTACTATGGGTCGACAGGGGCGGGGTCAATAGGTGGTTATGACCTTTTTGTAACGCGCCTGAATACGAATACCAACACCTTTTTAGCTCCTGAACAGTTAGGTATGCCCTACAACTCTATCTTTAATGACTATATGTTAGTGATTGATGAATCGAAAGCTTTGGGCTGGTTCGTTTCTGATAGATACCAGAATGAGGATGATGTATGTGTATATCTGTTCATTCCGAATCCAAATCGTAAACGTCTGGATACAGATGATATGTCTATGAAGCGCTCAAGAGCCATGCTTCATTCTATTCGTGATACCTGGTCTGCCGGGTCAAACTATGAAGACTTGGTTGCATTGGCAAAGACAAATGTACCTTTTGGTGAGAAAAAAGCAGCTCGTGATTTTGTATTTATTCTTCAAGATGATTTAGTCTATTACTTGTGGGATGATATAAAAAGCTCAGAAGCTAAGAACCTTTATCAGAAAAAAATCCAAGTGGAACAGCAAGTGGAACAGACAAAAGAAGCACTTGATGATATGCGGACAAAATATTCACAAGCGAGCTCTGCTGTAAAGGGACAGATGAAAGAAGCGATTCTTAAACTGGAATCTTCCTATCAGACGCTATTGGCAGAACCCGAAGAGTGGGAGAAAAAAGCTCGAAATGCCGAGTTGATGTTTTTACGTAAGAACAATTAAAGAATAATTAGTCGATGGTCTTGAACATTTTTATCATTGTGGTCTTGATGTTGGTAGCTATAGGGCTGCTATTACTCGAGATATTCTTGCTTCCCGGTATTACGATTGCGGGAATAGGCGGTGGACTTTTTGCAATAGGCGGTATCGTATATGCCTATATGCAAAGCCCTACAATGGGAACAATCACCTTGTTCGCTTCCATCATCTTATTTGGAGGCATATTCTTTTGGTTGTTACGAGCTAAGTCATTTCAGCGGGTGGCGCTAAAGACGGATGTGGATAGCACACTGACATCTGCTCGCGAACTCTCTTTGAATGTGGGAGATGAAGGTGTTGCATTGTCGCGGTTAGCTCCTATTGGTAAAGCGAGGTTTAACTCAATCAATGTAGAGGCTAAATCGACAGGAGATTTTATAGATGAAAATACCCCTATCGTTATAGTGAGGGTAGAAGGATATAATGTTATTGTCAAGCCGAAGGAAGTGCTTGAAGTGGATGAAACTGTAAATTAATTAGATAATTATGGAAGTAAATTTATTGTTGTTTTTACTTTTAGGGGTAGCATTTGTACTGCTCATAATATTCTTTTATTATGTACCCTTTTTATTATGGATATCTGCAAAGGTTTCCGGTGTAAATATATCGTTGGTTCAGCTGTTCCTGATGCGTATTCGGAAAGTTCCGCCCGGAGTTATCACTCGTGCTATGATCGAAGCGCATAAAGCTGGTCTAAAAACATTGACACGCGATGAATTGGAAGCACACTATTTGGCTGGAGGACATGTTGAACGTGTGGTACATGCGTTAGTTTCTGCTTCCAAAGCAAATATAGACCTAACCTTTCAGATGGCTACGGCTATTGACCTGGCAGGTCGTGATGTGTTTGAAGCAGTTCAGATGTCTGTTAACCCTCGAGTGATTGATACACCACCGGTTACGGCCGTTGCTAAAGATGGTATCCAGCTGATAGCTAAAGCACGTGTAACAGTTCGTGCAAGTATTAAGCAGCTAGTAGGAGGAGCCGGAGAGGAAACAGTTTTAGCACGTGTTGGTGAAGGTATTGTCTCTTCAATCGGGTCGTCAGAATCACATAAGAGTGTGTTGGAAAACCCTGACTCAATCTCTAAACTAGTGTTGCGTAAAGGGCTGGATGCAGGTACTGCTTTTGAAATACTGTCTATTGATATCGCGGATATTGACATAGGTAAAAACATTGGAGCTGTCTTGCAAATGGATCAAGCACAGGCGGATAAGAATATTGCACAAGCTAGAGCTGAAGAACGTAGAGCAATGGCTGTGGCGCTTGAACAAGAAATGAGAGCGAAAGCACAAGAGGCAAGAGCGAAGGTTATTGAAGCAGAAGCAGAAGTGCCTAAAGCAATGGCTGATGCTTTCCGCGAAGGAAATTTGGGGATTATGGACTATTATAAAATGAAAAACATAGAAGCTGATACATCTATGCGCGAATCTATCGCTCGTCCAACGCCACAAACTCCATCCACAAAGTCGAAAGATAAAGAATAAATAAAATGATATCTATAAATAACAGAGGTGCTGAATTCAGCACCTCTGTTATTTATAGCATACGAGTAAAGACCTTTTTTAAAGGTTGATAAAACCGAATTGAATATTTCGTGTAATGATGAATGTGCCTGAACTTCTTTATATGCGGTTGCAGAATCAACTTCTAGGAAGTCATGAGTTGAAAGAACCACAAGATATAGTTTCATGGATGGGAGCAATGCAGTCTCAGACATTTGATTTAGCCAGATGGGCTATAGGCATACGTTTGCAAAGCAAGTCTGTAGAAGATGTGAATGAGGCATTGAATACAGGAAAGATTATCCGTACGCATATTTTACGTCCAACCTGGCATTTTGTCTCTGCCGACGATTTTTACTGGATGTTTGACTTGTCTAATCCTCGGTTGAAATCAGCTTGTCGTTCATCCTGTAAGATACATAAAGCCGATGAGTCGCTTATATATAAATGCATTCCGGTTGTTGAGAAAGCTTTATTAGGTGGCAAGCACCTGATCAAACAAGAGATAGTTGAGTTGCTTTCTTTTCAAGGATTCTCTGTTGATAACCAATTTGTTACATTGGTATTATCCTGTGCTGAGATAGAAGGAGTTTTGGTAAATGGTAGGCTTAGAGGAAGCAAACATACTTATACCTTGGTGGAAGAGTGGAATCCACGCAAAAAAACACTTCATCGGGACGAGGCACTGCTGCTTTTAGCTCGAAAATATTTTACCAGCCATGGACCGGCAACGATACAAGATTTTACTTGGTGGTCAGGACTTACGCTTACCGAATGCAGAAAAGCACTTGAGATGGCGAAAGAAGAGTTGGTTTGTGAGCGAGTGAATGGGCGTGATTTTTGGTTAAGGAGCGATTCGAAAATAGCTTCTGTTGCTGATTTATCTACGTTGTTACTACCTCCATTTGACGAGTATGTGGTTAGTTATAAAGACCGTTCTGAGTTTATTGAAGAGGGGCATTATGGTAAAGTGATGACAAAGAATGGCTTGTTTTCACCAACAGTCATGCTTGATGGAGAAATAGTCGGTTCGTGGAAGAAAACGGCTCAAAAGGAAGCTCTGCATATTGATTTATCTTTTTTTGAAAAACAACCCCGGCACATTGAAGAACTATTCCATCCGGTCATTAATCGTTTGAGGTCTTTTTACTGCACTGAAGAATAACCTAAAACTTGATGAATTGAATGTTTTGTGTATTGAAAATCATTGATCTATGTAGTTACTAAACTCGTTTTTCACCTCAATGAAAAAAGGATAAAAAACAGACCATAAATCTTCTTGATTTTCAGCAAGAAAAGATACGGCGTTCTCAACATCTATAGGTAGACGGTTATATCTGTACATGATATTCAAAGATTCTCTGATGCCTTCTATATGTGCATATCGTCCTAAGCGATTAGTTGAAATGAAGTGCCACATAAAATTCTTTATCCGTTCAGGTAGATATTGCCAGTTAGCCAAAATAGTCCAATAAAACCGTCTGGAAAAATGATTGAGAGAAGTAGTAGAAAACTCATTAAAATGAGACGCAAGGAGATAATCAAAATAAATATCTAACAGAACGGCCGAGTATCGTCCGAAGTCCGGACGCATATTTCTCACCGTTTCCTTAATACTTTGATGGTTGTCGGTATATTCATCAATAGCCCGGTGCATTAAAATGCCTTTTGCGATGGGCTGAGGGTAGTTGGTATAGGTACTTCCTTTGACAGCATCACCAATAAAATTGCCTATTTGCACCTTGCGGTTATCGCCTGACAGATATATATGAGCCAGATAATTCATTAATCTTGGCAATTTACGAAAAAAAGAATAATACTTTTTGTTTTCTCTTTTCATCATTTGCTTTTTGTTAAAAAGAGCGGCAGAAGATTTTTCCTTCTGCCGCTCCGAGTTTGATTGAAAGCGTTAGTTATTCGATACTAACTTTTGAAAAAAACAAGCTTACATCGTTGTATGTTGTTATTTGGGTATATTATCCCAGTATCCTTGATTCTTAATGAGTTCAATGGTTACT
>CAZSWS010000083.1:5443-10915 GCA_964610765.1 uncultured Parabacteroides sp. | reverse complement strand
TTGTTGTCTCATTAGGACTCGAACCTAAACAGGCAGAACCAAAATCTGCAGTGCTACCATTACACCATGAGACAAACATATTCTTTGTATAACAAAGCGGGGGCAAAAGTAAGTAAAGATTTTAATCTTTACAAATTTCAATCCTTTTATTTAGCGATGATGAGGTAATAGTTCTTTTTACCTCTTTGTATTAGCAGATATTTATCGTTCAAAAGTGCCTCAGTATTCAATATTAAGTCTACGTCGGATACCTTTTCTTTATTGATGCTCACACCGCCGCTTTGAATTAATTTACGCATTTCTCCTTTCGAAGAGAAAATAGCCGCTTTCTCTGTACAGAGGTCGATAGCCTTTATGCCGGCTGCTAATTCGTCACGAGAGATTTCGAACTGAGGAACGCCTTCAAAAACGGAAAGCAGGGTGTCTTCATCCAGTTTTCTTAAAGCTTCAGAGGTTGAATCGCTGAACAGGATATTCGATGCTTCAACAGCTGCTTCATAGTCTTCTAAAGAGTGTACCATAACGGTAATTTCTTTAGCCAAACGTTTTTGAAGTGGGCGCAGGTGAGGGGCTTGTTTTTGCTCTTCTTCCAAAGCTCCAATCTCCTCTTTGCTTAGTGCGGTAAATATTTTGATGTAGCGGGCTGCATCATCGTCGCTCACATTCATCCAGAATTGATAAAACTTGTAGGGAGAAGTATAGTTGCGATCTAGCCATACATTGCCTGATTCTGTCTTTCCAAACTTCCCGCCGTCAGCTTTCGTTATCAGCGGGCAAGTCAATCCAAAAGCTTCTTTTCCAAGTGTGCGACGAATTAGGTCGGCTCCTGTGGTGATGTTGCCCCATTGGTCAGAACCACCCATCTGAAGCTTCACGCCTTCGTTTTTGTACAGGTGGATATAGTCGTACCCTTGCAGTAGCTGATAAGAAAATTCTGTGAACGAAAGACCCACGTTAGATTCTGCGCTCAAACGCTTTTTTACAGAGTCTTTAGACATCATATAGTTTACGGTGATGTGTTTACCCACATCGCGAATGAAATCTAAGAATGTATAGTTTTTCATCCAGTCGTAATTGTTTACGAGTTTGGCTGCGTTTGGTGCATCGCTATCAAAATCTAAAAATTTAGACAATTGCTTTTTTATGCTTTCTTGGTTGTGGCGCAAAGTTTTTTCATCCAACAAATTACGCTCGGCAGACTTTAATGATGGGTCGCCAATCATTCCTGTTGCACCCCCTATCAGAGCGATGGGGCGGTGTCCTGCACGCTGAAAATGTTTAAGCATCATTACGCTCACTAGGTGACCGATATGTAATGAATCTGCCGTAGGGTCAATACCTACATATCCTGTTATTACCTCTTTTTGAAGAAGCTCTTCAGTTCCCGGCATAATATCGTGGATCATTCCACGCCATTTCAATTCTTCAACAAAATTCATCGTTTTAATTGTTTCTTTTGTTCCTATATTGTGTTAATAAATCCCTGCGAATCATGCATTTCCGCATGAATCAGCAAATGTACGACCTTTATTTTATATTTCAAACCATCTGCAAAAGAGTATAAACTCTTTGTATAAGCATGTTTTAGAGAGGATAGCTGCTTACTGATATCGAAAAACAGCATCAAAGTTATGCTTGATATATTCTTTTAGTTGGCTTTCTGTAATACCCAGTTCTCCGGCAAGTTGTCGGTAGATGTCTTTTATAGAGATTGCGCGGTCGTCCGTTTCGATAAAAAGTCTGTCCGGTAAGGCCGCTCGCACACTTTCGGTGTTTGCGTAAAATCCAAATGAAAGGAAAAATTTTTGTTCTAACAGTTGCTTAGCTAATGTTTGTTTGCCGCGAAATCCATGAATAATCCATGGAGTTGTTGGCTGAAGCTGTTTTTTTATGGCAATTAGTTCTTGCCAAGCTTTTACGCAATGAATGATTAAAGGGCGATTATGTTTCTCGGCCAGTTCAGCTTGCGCAACGAATATTTCTTCTTGCTTGCTTATACCTGTCTGAATCATTTTGTCCAGTCCGCATTCACCTATGGCAATCACTTGTTGTAGGGCTAGTCTGCCCTCTAGTTGTGTTAGCCAGTCGGTAGGAGCTTCTTCGATGTGCCACGGGTGCAGTCCGGCAGAATAGTATGCATCAGTGAGTAGTGCATCATGAATCCCGACATTCAGTACTTCAATTACCTCTGCTTCTGCTGAGGGTATATGGGTATGTAGGTTGTAATATTTCATTAGGGAACGGGGTCATATCCACTGCCTCCCCAAGGGTGGCAGCGTAGGATGCGTTTTATCGTCAACCAAAGCCCCTTGAAGGGTCCATGCTTTTTCAGTGCCTCAACCGCATATGTAGAGCAACTGGGGACATATCTGCATGAAGCAGGCGTCCAGGGAGAGATGCAATACCTGTAAAAGTAGACAGGGAGAAGTAGAATTTGAGTAAGAAGACGTTTCATGATGTCAACTGGCTGAGTTTATCAAACGATTTGCTTATAGCTTGGTTGATGGTTGTATGTGAAGACATTTCGTTGCCTACATATACAAACCCCACAAAAAGAGTTTTTCCTTCTCGCTGAGCTTTTTCTATCAGTTCATGTTTACGAACCCGATAGCACTCGCGGACTAAGCGTTTGAGGCGATTTCTGTCATGTGCCATTTTTATACGCTTTTTAGGGATGGAGACAAAGACCGAGACCGGAGCAGTATGCTCATCGTCTAGCCAGAGGTATAAAACACGCAAAGGAAAAGCCATAAAAGCTTTTCCTTTGGCAAATAAGTTTTCTATATCACGATTTAAAAATAGTCGTTCGTTTTTCGAAAGGCTATTTTTATGATCGGCTTCCATTTTTTCCCTTTTGTTTTTGCTCTTTCTTCAAGTAGTCTTCAAGAGCTGCCGTCATAGAAGGAGCTTCAGGCGTTGGTGCTTGAACATCCAGACGAAGACCGGCATCTAAGACGGCTTTAGCTGTAGTTGGACCAAAGCATCCGATACGGATATCATCTTGTTTGAAGTCAGGGAAGTTTTTCAATAGTGAAGTAATACCGGAAGGACTAAAAAAGAGTAGCATATCGTAATCGAATGCTTCGTCTTTAGAAAATTCGTTACTTACCGTACGATACATAACGGCTTTTTGGTATTTCACCTTTTTCTCGTCCAGCAAATCAGGCAGTTCATCATTATGAACGTCTGAAACAACGACCAAGAACGTTTCTTTTGCATGTTTGGAGATTAGAGGCATCAGGTCTTCCGTTTGTCCGGTTGGGCTGAAAAAGATTTTCCTTTTGCGGTATACAATGTACTTTTGCAGATATACTGCAATAGCTTCTGTTTTGCAAAAATACTTCATGCTTTCCGGTACAGTGATGCGCAGTTCCTCACATAGATTGAAGAAGTGATCAATGGCTGTACGAGCAGTGAAAATCACCGCAGTGTAATCAAGGATGTTGATTCTTTGCTGGCGAAATTCTTTTGCTGTTACTGACTCTACTTTGATAAATGGATGAAAATCTATCTCCACACCATATTTTTGGGCAATATCGTAGTAAGGAGATTTTTCAGAGGACGGCTTCGGCTGTGAAACTAATAATTTCTTAATACTTATAGCCATAGGCTGTTAATTTCGATAATATAATTGATGAATATCAACCCCTCATATAAAAATAATAGAGGAAGTATTTCAAGAGCACAAAGGTATAAAATTATTAGCAAAACGCTCGTTTTTTTGTTAAAAAATATCCTAATTGCCTTTAAAATTATGATTATACGATTTGATAGATACAGAATAATCAATAAAACAAGGGGGACAACATGTATTTTCCCTGCAAAAAGGAGAAGAACGGTTGGCAGATAAAGTAATATGCCCCATAAGTCGATTGCATAAAAATAGCTGTCTTTCCATAGATGGTACTTGTTTTGCTCAGCAAACACAATACCCAACACAAAATATATCAATTGCTTAAAAAGGAAGAAAAGCAGCAGCACTCCAAAAATAGCCAGTAAATAGATAAACGTAGTTTTAGAGTCGACTAGACCAATACGTCCAACTGCCACAAACAGCATAAATACAATCAGTGTATATAAGAAGACAAATTGGAAAGAACCGAATAGATGGTTTTGGTAAGTGTTTCCTATTGATTCATCAAACAAGCTTTGGCGTTCTTTTGTATGAATCAGGCTTGGAAATATCTTCATATAATAAGGTGCATTCCGACGAAAATGAATGGCAAAAAGCACTAGCATGCAAAGAAATAAGGAAAGAACGATGTCGTTCCCTAATTGACCTTCTGCCAAGCGAATACCTACATAGCCTTCAAACAAATCCTCTTTCATTCCGGATGCAAAGATAGAGGATTTCGGTCTGATATTTACCTCTCTAGGTCTTTTTCAATCAGATTTTACGATATTCTTTCCGGTCAGTGGTTGTATGATTGACCGTACCCATTCACCTTTTCTTTTGATACCAAACGAACCTTTGAAATCCCAAGTGGCAAATCCGAAATCGTATGCTCTAAACAGTTCGCCCATGTCTTGATACCACCTGTTCATATCGTCTTCCGGACAGGAAAGTATACAGCCAAACTCGCCACAATAGACCGTTAGTCCCCACTTTTTGGCTACATCAGCCACTTCTTTAAAGTCTGCTGCTATTTTCTCTTTGTTATAAACCTTCTCTGTCCAATGGTGAAACTGATGTTGAATATTTTCCGGCTGTTGTGCCAGTTCATCCGGTTCAACTACTTTGCCCGGATAATGTACCGGCCCTGTATAATGCACCATATCCGTCCATGAAGCTCTGTAATGTGTTAAGGCAAAGGGTTCGTAATAATGAAAGCTGATTACGATGTTTTTATCTTTAGGTGGGAAGCGTAAGGACCGGACAGTTGCAAAACTCTGCCATTTATTAGAGCCTATATAGATTGTCCTTTCCGGTTCCAGCTCTCTAACTACTTCCAGACAGCGATTAACAATCATATTCCACACTTCGTCCTTGTCGGCCACCGGTTCGTTCATTAGTTCATAGGCCACCCGGTCGTTGGGGTATTTGCTCAGTTCGCCTGAAAGGAGTCGCCAACATTCATAAAACTGTTCTTGGGCAGCCTTTTCAGTAAAAAGAGGTTTCACTTCAGCATTGAAGTGATGTGTTCGGAGGATGTGCAAATCGACCAAAGCTTTCAAATTAAACTCTTTGCACCAATTCAGCGCATGATGCAATAGTTCAAAAGCTTCCACATCCTTTTCGCCATTTTCTAAAAACATTTGTTCCTCATCTATGGGTATTCGAATGTGATCAAATCCTAGGTTGGCAATATCTTGTACATCATTTCGGGTGAAATACTTTACCCGTTCTTCTCCTCGTACATCGCTTTGAGAAAGCCAATGACTGATGTTAACTCCTTTTTTGGCTATGAATGTAGGTGATTGGGCATCAACGCTTAGGCAACCCATTCCCCATAGACAGACTATAAGTATATA
>CAZSWS010000083.1:2203-5343 GCA_964610765.1 uncultured Parabacteroides sp. | reverse complement strand
TCCGGTTCTGCCCCGGTATTAGCGATGATTGATCCTTGTGCAATTTGCCAGTTTCGGTTTTTTGTGCTGTTGCCCAGCTTATGGATTCCTACAGCCACGCAGTCCAGATTGAAATTGGTCAGCTGCCCGTACGTTTCTCCTCCCAAATAAATACCTCCGTAGGCACCAAAAGTGAAAATATCTATGAGTTGTGCATTGTCTGTATGGTCTATCCAATAAGAAAATGTTCCGTTGGCAATCACTGCATCAATTACCTCTTTAGAAAATGTCCGACCAAATTCTCGCATATTAGCCGGATTAATGTGACAATGCAACATACGGGGAATATCATAACAGTAATCAATTTTGATAAATTCGCCACTGAGTGGGTAGCCATAGCAATGCTCAAATAGGATTTGCTCACAAATTTTACCGTTCGCTCCATCTGCTTTGAAATCCATAGCAACGTATTCGCCGTAGAAGGTCAGGTTTGAAAGTGTTACTCCTTGAACAATCGGACTTTCTCTATCCAGTTGAATGGTTGGTTGGTAGGCTATAATGTCGGCTGCTTTAGTATGGGTTTGTTCCGGATACCAAAACTGGATGCCTCGTAGCTGTGTGGCTGATTGAACTGTGATAAATGGTTCTTTGTCGTCTGTAATTTTAAAAAGAGATCCTACGGGAGCTTGCTTATTCGGATGCTTTGTTCCTCTTCCGGTGGGTCCATGCACCCCGATTAGTGATACATTTTTACGCAGCAATATGCCTGTCTCCATAGGATATCCATCGGCTACAGGTTCTACATACAGGGCTGAACCGGATTCGGTAGCCCAGTCAATTGCTTTTTGAAGGTTTGCTTTGTTTAGTTCAGGCGAATGGGTAGGCAGCACGCCAAATTCTTGTATGCTTTTCATCGCTACAGCCTCAGCTGTAAACCATAAGCCTATACATAGGACGATTAATTTCAGAAGTTTCATCATGTATTGTATAAGGTTAGTACTGTTTCACTCAAAATGGTAGGATGTACTCAAATCTTTTAGAAAGATTGTTTAACCATCTGCCTTTCATTGTTTCGACTCTCTAAAAGTACAGTTTATTCGTCAAATCATGAACATTCCGCAGGATAATTCTATTGAATTGAGTGTAGAGGTTCAGATTGCCTGCTGATTGCTTAGCTCTTTTTGAATGCTTAAAGGCTTGATTAATTGCATTGTATGCTTTGTGTTATGTTTTTCTATATTGACAACTAATCGGCTCACAGCTGTGGACCAACCAGCTCACAGCTGTGAGCCGGTTAGCTCACAAGTGTGGACCGATCGGCTCACAACTGTGAGCCGATTAGTTTGCCCTATCTAAAAAAATAAATGTGTGGGGTTACTGAAATAAGTTGACTCTTTTAATTACTAAACTTAGCCTAGGTTGATTCTAGGTGATTTTGATGAAGATTATGAGGCATAAGATTGAAAGAAGGAATTATAAATGAAAAAATAAATATAACTTTTGTCATTTTTCTATCCATTAGGCGACTAATAGAGTAGAACATAAAAAAACGAAGATGAATAAGGAAGATATAGAAGAAAAGTTTATTCAGATGATTCGGCAGCATGAGCGAATCATATACAAAGCTTGCTCGTTTTATGCGAATAAAGAGAATCCCTTGTCTGATTTGATTCAAGATGTGATTGTAAATCTTTGGAATGGCTATGGAAAGTTTAGAGGAGAAAGTTTAGAATCCACTTGGATCTATCGAATTGCTCTGAACACATGTATTACGCACGTACGTAAAGATATCCGTAAGCCTCAAACTATTTCTCTATCCATCCTTAGTGACACCTTCGCTGAGGCGGAGAGCAAAAATGATCAGCTGAATGAACTGTATCGGCTGATTCATCAGTTGAAAACCATGGAAAAAGCCATTGTACTGCTTTGGCTGGAAGAGAAAACCTATCAAGAAATAGCTGAAATAACGGGATTATCGCTGAGTAATGTGGCCACAAAGCTTAGAAGGATAAAACAGAAACTAGTAGAAATGTCAAATGAGTAAAAAAAGTATGAATTATGGAATTGAATGATATAAAATCCGCATGGAAATCGTTAGATGAGCAATTGAAGAAACAAGAAGCAATCAAAGAAAGCATTTTACGCGAGTTGATACAAAGCAAAGCAAAGAGGTCATTAAGCAGACTGATTAATTATGAATGGTTCTCGCTTTTTGCTATAATTCTTGTAAGCCCCTTAATACCTTATATTCTCTTTGTGCTGCGTCCTCAGTTTAGCATCTTCAGTACGGTTATAGTGCTTGTTTTGGGTGCCTATGTTTTTTCGGTCGTTGGAACACAAATATGGAAAATAAAAACCATCGGGGCGATTGATTTCTCGAACAGTATAGGAGACAATATGAAGCTGCTGAATAAATTCAATCTATTTATAAAAAAAGAAAAAAGCTTTACTGTTGTTATGTTTACACTACTTGTTATTTTCTTTTTCAGCAGAATATACTTAGATGAAATATATTTAAGTGGACAGATGAGATTCATCTACTTCTTTATTATTGGTCTGGGTGTTTTGTTTAGTGTATGGTTGTATAAGAATTTATATAATAAACATGTAGATTCGATAAAAAAGAGTTTGGAAGAACTGGAGGAACTCAAAGAAGAGGCTTAGTCATAATTATTCAAACAGAGAATCTGAGTGAACAAAATGATGCACAATTTGTTAGTTTAATTAGGACAGGTATGGGATATATGCTTTTTTATACTTATGCTATTTTCATTCCAAACATTTTCCATACTTTTGTGCTAATTAGAAGTAGTTTTAGTTTTGATTTTCAATAACTAAGAATTAATGTACATAAAAAACAAAATGCAATGAAGAAATTAATGTTACTATTATTATTGTTTGTGCCTGTTTTTTTCGCTTGTAGCGATGATGATGATGATAATGGCAAACAGGGACAAGTAACAGCTATTCAGTTGGATGATTCAAAAACAGCCTTTAATATTGGGGATGAGTATCAGTTTCAGGTAGCTCATACACCTAAAGAAGTCAAAGCACCCGCTTACGCATGGACATCTACTAATCCTGCAGTAGCTTCTGTTGATGATGCCGGTAAAATCAAGGCATTAACTGCGGGTAAAACAACTATTACTGTCTCAGTTCCA
>CAZSWS010000083.1:0-2103 GCA_964610765.1 uncultured Parabacteroides sp. | reverse complement strand
AGATAACTGTTTTTGCTGAAGGTGAGGAGCAAATAACAGCAATTAAGCTGGATGACTCAAAAACAGCTTTTAATATGGGGGATGAATATCAGTTTCAGGTGGCCCATACACCTAAAGAATTAAAAGCACCCGCTTACACATGGACATCTACTCTTCCTGCAGTAGCTTCTGTTGATGATGCCGGTAAAATCAAGGCATTAACTGCGGGTAAAACAACTATTACTGTCTCAGTTCCAGAAACAGATTTAACTTCATCAGTTGAAATTACGGTCTTGGCTGAAGGTGAGATGGATATTAAATTGGATAAAAGTGTTCATAAGCTTCTAATTGGTGAGAGCTTCAAATTATCTTACACAATTACTCCAAAAGATAAAGCAGGTGAACCGGTTGAATGGTCGTCGTCAGACGAAAGCATTGCCACGGTTGACAAAGATGGTAATGTAAAGGCTAAAGCAAAAGGAGTAGTTGCGATTACTGCATGCTTGACGAATAATAAGAGTCAAGATGTCTGCGTGGTAAATGTGAAAGATAAAGAAAGTGATCACTTTGCACAGCTCTATGTCGGAAATGTTGCGATACAGAAGAACAATGACGATGAGTTGGCCTCCATGCAAGTAAGGGTACACAATGCCGGTGAAAAAGATATTACCGATGTGGTAGTCGAATTGGTGAATCTGAAACTATCTAAGACAATGGATACGAAAGAAGTAGGTACACTTAGCCCTAACAACGTATCTGACTTTATATTAGAATCGAAGAGTCTAGGTGACCACAAACTTGTATGTACGTATAAATATGAAGGCAAGGAGTACAAAAACGAATTACCAGTTGATTTAAATGAGATGGACTGGAGTATCTTTTAAACAAACTGTTATATAAGTGAAAATGGCTGTAGTAACTTCGGTATCTACAGCTATTTTTTTGTTTATTCGGATAGAATACCTCTTTTAGCATAACATATCTTGTAGTGCTCTTGTTTTATAAAAAGATACGCACAGAAGAACTGAAAGATAAACGTAGAGATGAACACCGGATTTCAACCCATAGACCCGGATAACTGGGAAAGAAAACTGTATTTTGACTATTATATGAAGCAGATAAAGTCAAAATATACCTTGACTGTACAGATGGATATCACCCATTTGTTGCAAGTGGTGAAGGCACGTGGTCTTCGATTCTTCCCCACCTATCTCTATGCTATTATGAGGGGAGTCAACCAGTACAAGGCTTTTAAAATGGGATATGATAAGGATGGGTGTTTAGGGTATTGGGATGTGTTGCATCCGTCTTATACGCTGTTCCATCCGGATAATCAGACCTTTTCAGATGTGTGGAGTGAGTACGATGACTGCTTTGATGTGTTTTATCAGCGCGTTAATACAGATATGGAGCAGTATAAAGATGTGAAAGGGATTGTAGCCAAACCAGGTGTTCCTCCTAATTTCTGTTCGGTCTCTTCGATGCCTTGGTTGAGCTTTTCCGGTTTTGCTCAAGACACGCATGAACCATCAGACCTGCTTACACCCCTGATACGGTTTGGGAAATATTATGAAGAGCATAATCGGACGCGTATTCCTTTCGCTATTTTTGTAAATCATGCCGTAGCTGATGGTTATCATACGTCCCAATTGATAAATGAAATAGCCACTTTAGTAGCTAATGCAGAAGACTGGATGGGCTGACTTTGCTGATTTAAAGGGGAAATGAATTGGCTAATTCTCATAAAGGAACTATTTTTGCTGTGAGATAGTGTCATAAACGTGTTCGGATGAAGAAAGTTTTAAAGTGGTTTTTTATCATTTGCATGATACCGGTTGTATTGGTGTTGGTTGTTTCTGCACTCTTATATGTCCCTTCCATTCAGCAATTTGCGGTAAATAAAGCTACTGAAATAGCATCTGAAAATACAGACATGGATATCCATGTCAATAAAATTCGCCTACGTTTTCCATTAAATTTATCCATATCAGGTATTCAAGCTTTTTCAGCTGCTGATAGTGCGTCAGTATCTTTGGGTCGTGTTGACCTAATGGTGAGCCCCCTTCCTCTAATTCAGAAAAAACTGGTTATCTCAATGTTGGAATTGAAGGATGTAGCCGTTTA
>CAZSWS010000082.1:0-11153 GCA_964610765.1 uncultured Parabacteroides sp. | reverse complement strand
TGAAAATTAATGCTTTTTTCATTGTTTTTCTTTTTGTTTGAATTCTAATTATACATTAAGGCTTAATTAATTGACATATATTCCTGACTATCAAAATCAGAAAACACATCAAAAAAACGATTTAAGAAAAAAAACTAAATAAATATGTCATAAAAATAATGTTGAATAGTAATGGTTGTTTTTAGGCTATTTCAAACTAAAGTTAACGCTATAAATAATTTCTGGTTAAGCACTAGGTTAATACTTATTACATATTCTTCACTTCTTTAATATGCATTGAAGGCAAATATATGTCATTTTTCAATATGAACAAATATTTTAACAAAAAAATAAAATTAAAAAAACAACTCAACTCTACAAGGAATTATAAACATAAAAATAAAACCAGACTCTAAAAACAATACTAGTATTTGACAGAAGCGCATAGTAAGCTATCATGAAAAGATATAGAGCTAAGCTCTGAACCCTAACATTTAATAAAACCATAAGGCTTATCTCTAAATTTACCTAGCCATTACAAGGTGCAAAAAAAGAAAGTGGGAGGTCTTTTTTCAAAACCTCCCACTCTGTACTCGAAGGGGGACTTGAACCCCCACAGCCGCAATGGCCAAAGGATTTTAAGTCCTTCGTGTCTACCGATTCCACCATTCGAGCAACTTATTTCAATATGTGAGCGGAAAACGAGACTCGAACTCGCGACCCCAACCTTGGCAAGGTTGTGCTCTACCAACTGAGCTATTTCCGCGTTTGCGATTGCAAATGTAGAGGTTTTTTTCTTTAACACAAAGAAATGAGGAGGAAAATCAATTATTTAAATTTATTACGGAGTATTTCCCCTCACTTACCGGAAAAACAAAGTAATTCGTCATGTTATATTTTGCTGGTCCTTTAACTAATCTACCCGCCATGCCTATGAGCTCAAACTCACTTTTGCATGCATCGCATACCAGTCGAGTTTTATCATCAGAGACACGCAAACTCACGTCTGAACGAGCTTCATAAGGACAGGCTAAGTCCAAGGCTGAAAATTCCCCTTCCCCTCCTCTAACAACGATTACTCCTCCAAAGCCAAAACCAAAAAGTCCACAAGCAGGATTAGGTCTTCCCTCTACCGTTCTTGCATTAAACAACTTATAGGAATAGTCAGACTTAAGCTCCTTATCCCAAGAATTCAAATCGATTTCCAGGCAAACATGTTTACTGGGGAGGTTACTTTCTTCATCTTTTGAACAGGAAGAAAATACTACAGCAAATAGAAATAACAAAAAGACAATACGCGTCATTAATTTCAGTTTAACAACAAGCGCTCTGCTTGATTGACTCTTTCAAATGGGAAGGTATCAATAATCTGATGCATCAAAGCGGTTATTTCTTCGTTGCACAAGTTACCCATACTGCCTTCATGTGTGTGATTTAAGGGATGGTCATAGGTAAAAGCACCATTCTCCACTTCTCTTCCTACCTCTTTATACGCATCTCTAAAAGGAGTACCAGCCAAGACCCGTCTATTAACTTCCTCCACTGTGTACATCAACCGATAGCGCGAATCATCTTTCAATGTTTTATTCACTTCAATACCAGCCATCATCAATGTTGTCATTCGCAGGCAATCTTTCAACTCATCAAAAGAAGGTATAAAGACTTCTTTAATAAGCTGCAAATCCCTGAAGTAACCTGATGGAAGATTGTTAGCAATCAACGTTATTTGCTGTGGAAGTGATTGGATCTTGTTACATTTGGCACGTATAAGCTCAAACACATCCGGATTTTTCTTATGGGGCATGATGCTTGACCCGGTAGTAAACTGATCAGGAAGTTTTATAAAGTTGAAATTTTGGCTACTATACATACAGGCATCATAAGCCAGTTTTGACAAAGTTGCAGCCAATCCGGCTAAAGCAAAGGATACTGTGCGCTCCATTTTCCCACGCCCCATCTGCGCATATACCACATTGTAGTTCATAGAGTCAAACCCTAAAAGTTCTGTAGTCATTGTACGATTTAAAGGGAATGATGAGCCATATCCTGCCGCAGACCCTAGTGGATTACGATTACAGACCTTATAGGCAGCCTGCATCAAGACAAGGTCATCTGTCAGGCTCTCTGCATAAGCGCCCATCCAAAGACCAAAAGAAGAAGGCATTGCCACCTGCAAATGCGTATAACCAGGCAGAATCACATCCTTGTAGCGATTACTCTGCTCTATCAACACATCAAACAGCTTCTTCGTCCAATGAACGAGCGACTGAATTTCAGCGCGTGTATATAACTTTAGGTCAAGCAATACTTGATCATTCCTCGAACGTCCACTGTGTATTTTCTTTCCTACCTCACCTAGTTTCCTAGTCAACAACAGTTCCACTTGCGAATGAACATCCTCTACCCCTTCTTCAATTACAAATTGTCCGCTTTCAGCTAAGCCGTATATTTGTTTGAGTTCTTTTAGTAGCAAAGTCAATTCGTCTGCAGCAAGCAGACCTATTTGCTCCAGCATCGTACTATGAGCCATTGAGCCCAACACATCATACTTTGCCAGAAAAAGGTCTAACTCACGATCCTTACCAATCGTAAATATCTCTATTTCTTTATCAACTTTCGTATCTTTTTCCCAAAGTTTTTCTCCCATAAAAGTGCTTTTAATAGGGAAGCTCAGCTACTAGCAAAGCTAATTTATCAACTGCTTCTTGAAGAGGTTTAGTCAACATAGGTTTCAGAAAAGCATTCAACTCAGCACGGAGAGTGATTTTCAACTTTGTATCCATCTCAGCAACTTGCTTAAGTTGTATCCATAGGTATAAAGGAATCGGGGAGTTTGTTGTAGCAAACTTCACCAATTTATGAGGTTCTCTTTCTACAATTTGAAAAGTCACCTTTCCTGCCGGCGGGACTTCTAATGAACACGTATCCTGATCAAAAACAAAATCTTTTACTTTATCTTGTGGGATACGATCTTTTATTTTCTCTAAATTAGAAAGGTCCGATAACATATTATATATGCTATCTTCATTGTAAGGTACTGTTTGCACAGCACTCACAAACTCTGTTAGGTCCGCCATCAGTCTTCCGGATTCCAATTGGCCGGATCTTTTCTCCATTCTTGAAGAATCGCTATTTCCGACTGATCGATATAATTAGTACTAACTGCTTCCTCTATTACAGCATCGTAATTAGAAAGAGTTATCAATTTCACTTTTGCATCTTTAAATTGTTTGGCTGCTAATGGGAATCCATGTGTAAAAATGGCAACCATACCTTCCACATCACAACCAAAGTTACGGATAGCTTCAACCGCTTTAAGGCTGCTTCCACCAGTAGATACTAAATCTTCTACTACCACAACCTTCGAACCCGGCTTCAACTCACCTTCTATCAAATTCTCCAACCCATGATCTTTAGGAGTAGCACGTATATATACGAAAGGTAATCCTAACAAATCAGCCACAAGCGCACCTTGTGCAATAGCTCCGGTTGCTACACCGGCAATAGCGTCTGCATTGGGGAAATTCTCCAATACCATTCTTGCCAATTCCAATTTTATAAAGGTACGCAAAGAAGGATAGGATAACGTTTTACGGTTATCACAATAGATAGGAGACTTCCATCCTGACGCCCATGTAAATGGATTCGCCGGCTGCAGCTTTACAGCTTTAATCTTCAATAGCTTTTCAGCTACCATACTTTCTAACTTTTTCATCGTAATAATAGATATTTAACAATACAAGAACAAAAGTACTCAAAGCGAATGAATTTCGAAAAACAAAAAATCTTAATTAGCTTCTGTAAAAGCATGCTATAAAACAATTCTTTATCTGTCTTTCAATACATTAAGCAGTTATCTTGCCAATCAAATAAGTTGAATAATAATTAGCGGAAATTTTTCCGATAAATCACATCATACAAACCACTTGAGCGAAGCATCTTCAGCCAATGATTTAAACTATCTAACAAGACAGGAGATTCTTTTCTCAATGCCCATGATTCCAGTTGAGTAAACCCTATATCGGTCTGAATATCAATTGTAGGAAAATCATTTATATATTGAGCAGCCAGTTGCATATCGCAAACGGCATAATCCACCTCACCGGCAGCAACCATGATAATAAGCTGTTCGGTTGAATAGTCCGGTTCTTCAACTATATAGATACTATCGGCTATTTCATGCTGAAAATTTTGAATACGCATAATAGCCGGAGAATTAGCCGGTACATACAGTGTTTTACCCGCTAATTCGAGTTGATTACGAATAGGTTCTTTTCCTCCATTTGCAGCTTCAGTACGTTGAACTAACACCTGCTTATTGAGCAATATATGTTCAGTAAAAGCAAAATCTTGTTTTAATTCTGTTGTGACCGGAATTGTACGAGCCACAATGTCATATTTATACTCCCTCAAGCCTTCAAAGCTTTCCGGGAGTCCCATTTCTAACGATATCTCGACGGGAATGCCGGATAAAGCTGAAATAGCGTTGATTAAATCATATTGAAAACCCCTGATTGTATCCCCGGAAATATAATAACCGGACTGATTATACTCTGTAACTACACGCAAAACACCTTCCCGCTGTATATCTTGAAAATCTCTTGGCAAATCTTTTTTAAACAAATAGAAAGCTCCAATAACGACTACAGACAGCACTATTAAGAGAGGAAAAAAGAAGGAGAATATACGTTCTATCTTCATCGTTATTAGTTATTAAAATAAACAGAGATCCCCATCTTTAAAACAAAAGGATTCAGCGGATAATGGGCTAAAGAAAAATAGCTGGTATCAATGAATTGAGAACCCAGGTTATAACCAGTAATGAAGAATTTAGCCTGCTTTAAATGAAGGTTAGCATATGCGTTAATCAGCGGATAGCCTCCTATTTTCACCCTGTTTTCCGGGTTTTGCAACTGAAACTGTTGCGTCATTGCTTCATAGTATGGCGCATGATAGCTACTAAAGAAGCGAACATCCGCCCCAAGCTGCACCGTCATCACTTTAGCTACTTTAAAATGGAAATACAAGTTAGAGTAGAGATTCAGCTTGGGTAGTGGCAGAATATTTTCTTTGCTGCCAATTTGCAGACCCACTTCATTTTCCCATCCCAATGCCCGATAATAAAAATTTTGCTTCAACCGGAAATCAACTACCTGAATACTACCACTGTATTGCATAGGCATTCCTTTATGACCGAAATAAACATAATTCGTCACATTCTCGACTCCCGCAGCGATTGATGTATTTGTAGAGGCTAAATCGACCTCACCTCCTACGTAATAACGCTGTATTTTATTAAAGTTATTGTTCCAGGTAAAATAACGTGAATAGTAGTTCCGTTGAAAAAAAGCAGGTGTCGTATTCTCAATACGTCCCAGAGCTTTAACAGAAGCCTCTTTGCCAAACAATTTAAAACGACTTTGTATATGCCCATTTACTCTCAGCTCACCAATATCATCACCTACAATTCCTAATTCACCATAGGCATAATAAGATAAAAAATCGGTACTTCTACTGGTTAGTTCACCTCCTACATACGCCGTAAATTCTTTTTTTCTTTCAGGCACATAGGATGAATCGGGTGAATACTTAAAAGCAGGATACTCAAACGACCTGTTTTCAAACGAGATAAACGCTGTCAATCCGAATTTTACCCAATCTTGAAAGCCCTCTCGAAGCGATAAACCCACTGTGTTTTTTATTTCGGACGACTTTATCACATCATTCAATGCGGCTGTATCTCTAAGGTTGTATTTATTTATAGGATATCCATAATCACCCTTTGGAGAACCATACAACGAATCTAAAGCAGTAGTATTACCCCGATTAATTAGACGTCTGAAATTATCTGAATATTGCAACGTATGAATCACACTAGCTACAGGCACAAACTCTTCATCCGCATCTTCCTCCTCGGCTCGCATAAAGCCCAGATTGTAGCGATGATTTAGAAAAAACTGACTACCCTTCACTCTGTTCCAGACTTCAGTAAACTTCACCGGGAAGTCACGCGTATCTATTTTGCGTCGACCTTCGTCAGCCAAAGCATCCAGGTCATTAATATAGCGGTCGTCTGTCAACCCGCCATTCTCGAAGTTCACATAGTTCTGATTATAAAAATAAGCATAAAGATTATATCGGTCAGCCTGATAATTAGCAAAGCCTCTGAAATTATACAGTTTAGAGCCATTCGAGTTATAATATCCTCGACTGTAGTAATAGTCAAATTCAGCGCCTACATTGAGTTTCTTTCCAAAATTAAAGGTCATCATACCACTCAATTTCTCTTCACTTTTATCTGTTCCAAATGTTTTATGATACAGCATATGCGTATAAGGCACTCGTGTAGAATAAAATTCAGCTTTGGCGGGCGAAAGCATGTGGTAATCGTAGGCATCAGCAAAAATAAAATCTCTAGCCTCTTTCCTTTCCGAAAAGATACGACTTTGAGCAGGAGAACCAATATTAGCTAAATATGCCACCGAGAGACCGTGATTCTCCATAAATGTTTTCTGCGCTGTATTAAACAGGCTAGTATCTCGATCCGCTTCATATGGCGTGCCTAATTGGTTGGTTAGCCGATATACGGTTATACGTTTTCCTGTTTTAAGCAGACTATCCACCGAGATAGAGTCACTCTGCTGAGACTTTGCCTGAGAGGCTAGAGAGAAATCTCCGCCCCCTCCCTCTCTCAGCTGCCCCTGAGCAACCACTCCTGCTAGAGCTGCAAAAAGGAAAGATAATATGTATAAAGCCTTTTTCATGCGAGGCAAAGATATAGAAAAAGGGTGTCTCTATAATAAGAACACCCTTTCTTTCATGTTTTTTTTGTTAAAAACGATTGATAAAAAAGCAATCTTCTGAATAAGCAGCTTATTAGTTTACTTTTTCTATCAGTTCCATACCTTTTTTAATTGCTTCCTCATTCATCGGAATCAACTTATGATGACGTTCAGGCAATGATTTTTTCAAACCTTGCAATACATTTTCTAATGTTACCATCGGAACCACTTTCAATAAGCCTCCCAAAATCATCATATTGAAAGACCGTTCCATATTTGCTTTGGTAGCTGCATCCATTGCATCAATGCGATACACCTGAATATCTGTGCGGGTCACGGGCTTATGAATACCATATCCGTCATATATCAAAACTCCGCCCGGTTTCACTTTGCTTTCAAACTTATCCATAGACGGTTGATTCAGGATGATGGCTATATCAAAAACATTCAATACGGGCGAGCTTATTCGCTCATCACTTAAGATAACCGTTACGTTGGCAGTTCCCCCTCTTTGTTCCGGACCGTATGATGGCATCCAACTCACCTCTTTACCTTCCATCAGACCGGAATAAGCTAAAATTTTCCCCATTGAAAGCACTCCTTGTCCACCAAAGCCTGCTATAATTATTTCGTTCGTCATTTTCTTGTTTTTACCGATTAAACATTTTTCAAATCACCTAATGGATAAAAAGGAACCATATTGTCTCTCATCCACACATTTGAAGCTGCAGGTGTTTGTTTCCATCCGGAAGAACATGTTGCAACAAACTCAACAATAGAAGTGCCTTTTCCCGCCATTGAGTTTTCAAATGCTTTGCGTAACATTCTTTTAGCTCTTCGAATAGCAGGTGCAGTGTCTACAGTTTGTCTGGTTACCAAGCAAGTTCCTTCCAGTTGTGCCAACAGGTCTGAAATCTTCAATGGATATCCATACAGTTTCGTATCACGCCCATAAGGAGAAGTAGATGTCTTCATCCCCTCCAACGTAGTCGGCGCCATCTGTCCACCCGTCATACCATAAATGGCATTGTTCACAAAAATGATTACGATATTTTCACCACGGTTTGCCGCATGAATGGTTTCGGCAGTTCCTATCGCAGCTAAGTCACCATCACCTTGATACGTAAACACCATATTTTGAGGGTCTAATCGTTTCAAAGCAGTAGCAACAGCAGGAGCACGCCCATGAGCCGCTTCAACCCAGTCTATATCAATATAATTATAGGCAAACACCGCACATCCAACAGGAGACACTCCTACAGTTTTGTCCGTCATCCCCATTTCTTCTACTATCTCAGCTATTAGTTTATGGATAACCCCATGACTACAGCCGGGACAATAGTGCATCGTGTTGTCATTCATCAATGTTGGTTTCTTATAAACCAAATTTTCTGGTTTTATGATTTGATCTAGTTCCATAATACCACCTTATTTATTAATTAGTTTTTCTTTTAATCCTTCTAAAACCTCATCCGGCGTAAATACAATTCCACCTAAGCGGCCAAAATGCTCAACAGGCACTTTTCCATTTACTGCCAAGCGAACATCTTCTACCATTTGACCTGCATTCAGTTCTACTGATAAAAAGCCTTTCACTTTACCGGCATGTTCTGCAATAATTTCTGTAGGGAATGGCCATAGCGTAATAGGACGAAGTAAGCCTAATTTAATCCCCTCTTCTCTAGCTAGCTGAATCACTTTTTGACAAACACGTGCAGCCGACCCAAAAGCCACTAATATATAGTCAGCATCGTTACACATAAACTCTTCATAACGAATCTCTGCTGCTTCTATCTTTTTATATTTCTCTTGAAATCTTAGGTTGTTTTTCTCCATAACTGCCGAGTCTAGTTCTAAGGAAGTAACCACATTCAGTTTACGTCCATTTTTCCGTCCTCTGGCAGCCCATGGGCATTCTTTATCAACTTCTTCATTCGTTCGGCGTTTTTGGAAAGGAGGCAATACTACTTTTTCCATCATTTGTCCAATCACCCCATCGCTCAGAATCATTACCGGATTCAAATATTTAAACGCTAGTTCAAAGCCCAGTCCAACAAAATCAACCGTTTCCTGCACCGAAGAAGGAGCTAGTACAATCAGGCGATAGTCACCATGCCCTCCCCCTTTGGTTGACTGAAAATAGTCTGCCTGACTGGGTTGTATCGTTCCTAATCCGGGACCTCCACGCATCACATTCAGAATTACACAAGGCAGGTCAGAGCCGGCAATATATGAAATACCTTCCTGCTTCAAGCTAATACCGGGACTGGATGATGAGGTCATCACACGCTTACCGGATGCTGCTCCTCCATACACCATATTAATGGCTGCCACTTCACTTTCAGCTTGCAGCACAACCATTCCGGTTGTTTCCCAAGGTTTTTCCAGCATTAAAGTTTCCAATACTTCTGATTGCGGAGTAATCGGATAACCAAAATATCCATCTACACCGTATCGAATCGCAGCTAATGAGATAGCTTCATTTCCTTTCAATAATTGAACTTCTTCTGTCATAATATATTGGTTTAATACTGATTTATACTTTCATCCGATAAACGGTTATACATCCATCGGGACAAACTTCACCACAATTAGAGCATCCGATACAATTCTCCGGATTCTTCATATATGCATAATGATACCCCCGATCGTTTACCTCACGCGGATGCAACTCCAAAGTCTCTGTAGGGCATGAGACAACGCAAAGATTACACCCCTTGCAACGCTGTGTATTCACAACCACTGCGCCTTTTACTTTAGCCATATTCTATCTGTTTTTTATTAGAAACTAACCGACAACAGGCTTGCCTGCGTCGAAACAAAGTTAAGAAATATTCGCTTGATTTTATTTTATTCCTATTTATTTGCCCTCACACCCCTTTGCAGTTACAAATTACCGGCGAGGGTGAAGAAAAACTTTCAATACCAAACTTTTTGGAGTAAATCTCTTTATATCAAGATTCAACATCAGTAACTAGCATGTTAAAACCTCACTCACTAAGCATGTTTTTAAGGAGAAAAAAATATTTGTCATGAAGGAAAATAAGAGAATTGAAATTATCGATTATACACACATTCTCCCATAAGGTAGGTAGCCTGAATGTTCCGGTCATCACCTAATATTTCCAAACCAAACAACCTGTTCTCGAGTGTCCAGTCATTGATTCTTTGCAGATAATTACTTCTCATCGTCTGCTCCTGTGTAACCGAATAATCAATCACAATAAAATCAGCAATCATCCCGGGCAGCAAACTACCTATTTGATCCGACAGATGCAATGCTTTGGCAGCTCCTAGTGTTGTTTTATAAAAGGCTTCCAAAGGCGATAGGACATATCCACCCAGTTGTTGTACTTTATAAGCTTCAGCCATGGTTTTAAACATCGAAAAAGACGTACCTCCGGCTACATCTGTGGCAATGACATTGATAGTCCCTAGCCGATTCGCCCTTTCCATAG
Organism: uncultured Parabacteroides sp.; assembly: GCA_964610765.1. Lineage (GTDB taxonomy): Bacteria > Bacteroidota > Bacteroidia > Bacteroidales > Tannerellaceae > CAZSWS01. Next base: position 934 of record CAZSWS010000082.1, on the reverse strand, counting down.
AAAACAATCCACTCCCTAAAAACGAATTGGACGTTGGACAATGCGACAACATCGCGCCTGCCGAAGCCATACGCTCCAATTCGCTATCAGACAGATGAACACCATGTCCCAAAATAGTTCGTTCACCTATGATACCGGCTTTTTCATAGATTTCTAAATAGTCCTGACAGTCGGGGAATAGTTCAAGCACAGTTTTTACTTCTTCTTTATTCTCCGATATATGCGTCTGCATATATACTTCCGGATATGCTTGATAGATACGCCCGGCACTTCTCAATTGATCAGGCGTACTCGTGATAGCAAAGCGAGGAGTAATCACGTAGCGATTACGTCCTTTTTGATGCCATTGTTCAATCAGCCTACAAGTTTCAATCTCTCCTTCCTCGGTCGTATCTTGCAAGACTTCAGGCACATTTCTATTCATCAACACTTTCCCGGTCAGCATACACATCTTGTATTGCTCAGCCACTTTAAAAAGCGACTCTACTGCATGAGGGTGTACAGAAGCATACGCCACGCAGGTGGTCGTCCCGTTTCTGAACAATTCTTGAACAAACTGCACAGCCATACGATCTGCATACGCAGGCGAAGCATACAGTTGCTCCATCGGAAAAGTATATCTATTAAGCCATTCGTTCAGTTGCTGTCCAAACATCCCAATCATCTCACTTTGGGGAAAATGAATATGTGTATCTATAAAACCGGGCATGATTAATCTGCCGGTATAATCGATCAGTTCTGCATCCGGGAATTCCGCGCGAATCCCCTCATAGCGACCCGCCTTTTTCACTTTTCCATCCTTAACCACCAAAGCGCCATCTTCATAAAAATGATACGGACGCACTGACTCCATGGGTGATTCTGTAAAATAAAACACATCACCCTTATATAACTTCAATCCCTTTGACATATATACAACTTAAACCTACCTATT
>CAZSWS010000081.1:0-11689 GCA_964610765.1 uncultured Parabacteroides sp. | reverse complement strand
GGTGATTTTCTGCCGACTGAAACAATTACTACACCTAATGGCTCATATCAGGCTCCCGGAAAAGCAGAAATGATACGCAATGAGGTGGGTGTTTGGGAGTACACATCAGATGTCTTATCTCCTGAGCTCTATGGCTATTCGTTTATTGTCGATGGATTAAGGACAACTGACCCTAGCAGTGTCTATTTAATTCGTGATGTGGCTACTTTGACTAATGTGTTTTTAATTCATGGTGAACAAGCCAATCTGTATGCCGTTAATAACGTTCCTCATGGGGCGGTTACCCGTTGCTGGTATCACAGTCCGACCTTAGGGATGGATAGAAGAATAACTATCTACACCCCACCCTTCTATGAGTCAAATAAAAAATCCTATCCTGTACTTTACTTACTTCATGGTATGGGTGGAGATGAAGAGGCATGGATAGAGCTAGGTCGAACGGCACAGATTTTAGACAACTTAATAGCACAAGGGAGAGCTAAACCGATGATTGTTGTTATGCCCAATGGAAATGCCTCACAAGAAGCTGCCCCGGGTGAATCTTCTCTAGGTTTTGTTTCTCCTAATATGCAACAGCCTAAAACAATGGAAGGTAGTTATGAAGCCGCATTCCCAGACATCATACAGTTTGTTGAAAAAAACTACCGCACCATTAAGAAAAAGTCCGGACGTGCCATCGCAGGATTGTCTATGGGGGGATTTCACTCCCTGCATATTTCCAAACAATACCCGGATAAGTTTGATTATATAGGATTGTTTTCCGCGGCTATATTTCCAAGGAAAAACTCTACATCTCCTATCTATGAGAACATGGATAATAAACTCGAAGTACAATTTTCTAAAAAGCCTCAATTATATTGGATAGCTATTGGCGAAACAGACTTTCTATATAAGGAGAATGTAGACTTTCGTAAAAAACTAGATGAGAAAGGATTTACGTATATCTACTTTGAGAATGAGGGAGGACATATTTGGAGAAATTGGAGAATTTATCTTTCTAAATTTGCACCTATGCTATTCTAAAACAAACCTACTTAATAGATAATACTTATCGACTAGTTCTATCTGTACGCTTAGAAGTAACAAAAACAGCAGATAAATATTCTATCTTTGCGCCTTCGATATAATCATTTAACCATTACTGAGGTATGGAGCATAAATTATTGAAGCGCTTAATTTTTGCATTGTTTTTTTCTCTTTTATTGGTGACCTCTTCATTTGGTCAAAAAAAGAACAAATCGCCCCTATCCGCATCAAAAAACACAGTTATTGATACGGTCAAAGTAGATTATTCTCAGATAAAAGCACCAGTCATCCCTTTCGCAGACACTCTTTTTTATATTTATGGAAACATTGGGTCAGTCACCCCTCTAGCTAGAGCTGAAGCTATTGAAAACAACATTCGTGTTTTATCAAAAGATCCTTTCTTCAATGCAGACTCATTAAGGATTACTGTAGAAGCCAATAACTACATGATTACCTATTCCGGTGAAAACATCATGGGAATTAATGATATTCAAGCCGACGTTTTACAAAAAGATAAAAACGAATTATCCCGGGAATATCTTGAAAAAATTGCTCAATCCGTACTGAATGAAAAAGAGGCTAAAAGTCTTCAAAACATCTTAAAGCTTATCGGATTAGGTATTCTTATACTACTTGCAACCTACTTCATCATTAAGTATTTAAATATTGGATATAGAAAGCTCAGTCGGTTTATTGCAGGTAAAAAAGAATGGACTATTGAAAAGATCAATTTCATCCTAGATGCAAACAAGCAAATAGCGGTTATTCTCTTCTTGTTAAAAACGATTCGCTTCTTTGCGGTTTTGTTCATTCTTTATATGTGCTTATATGCATTTCTGAGCTTATTTCCGGAAACCAAATGGCTCTCAGACACACTTATTGGCTATATACTATCTCCTCTGAAAGAGGCTTTTCGTGCAACCCTTGATTTTATTCCCGAACTTTTCACCATTATCGTCATTATCGTCCTATTCCGCTTTTTCATCAAATTCATCAAAATAGTTACAGAGCGTGTGGGTGATGGATCGATTTTTGTCAAAGGGTTTTATGCAGATTGGGCAGAACCAACTTTCCACATCATCAAAGTCGTTCTGTATGCCTTTATGATTATATTGATATTCCCCCATCTTCCCGGCTCAAACTCTGAAGCATTCAAGGGAGTCTCGGTTTTTCTTGGCATACTCTTTTCTTTAGGCTCTACATCTGTTATTGCCAACATTGTCTCCGGTATTGTGATTACCTATATGCGTCCTTTTAAAATAGGTGACCGTATAAGGATGGGTGACCTTTTGGGTAATGTGATAGAAAAAACCCCATTGGTTACACGCATCAAAACGCCTAAAAATGAGATTGTCACCATACCCAATGGTAGTATTATGAGTGCACAAACAATCAACTATACCAACTCAGCGAATGAATATGGTTTAATTTTATATGCTACCATTACAGTCGGATATGAAGTTCCTTGGAGGCAGGTTCATGAGCTATTAATTGAAGCCGGTTTAAACACTCCTGATGTTTTGCAAGAACCAAAACCTTTTATTCTACAACTTGCACTAGACGATTTTTATGTTCAATATCAAATCAACGTATATACGAAAGATGCCAATAAAATGGCAGCCATATACTCAGACTTAAATAAGAACATTCAAGATATTTTCAACCGTGAAGAGATTGAACTGGTATCTCCACAATTCATGGCACAAATGCAAAATGTAGAGACAAAGCCACCTAAAGATTTCGTTAAAACCGGATTTGACAGAATCGCCCCCTTTAATATGAAGACGCATATTAAAGAAGCAGAATAAAAAACATTTTATTATTGTCTATATATACTATACCTTTGTTTAAAGTATTAACATTGAATATCAAGCCATGAAAAATCTTGTCTTCTTAACAGCATTCTTATTCACATTTTCAATTTCTGCGTGTAAACAAACTACTTCTAAAGATCAGCCCGAAGAGTGGATACAGTTATTTAACGGAACAGACCTTACCGGATGGACTCCCAAAATTACAGGCTATCCTGCCGGTGAGAACTTCGGAAACACGTTTCGTGTAGAGGATGGTGTTATAAAAGTTTCTTACGACGGATACGAAGACGGCTTTAACGAACGATACGGACATCTTTTCACTAACGACTCATACAGCAACTACAAACTAAGAATAGAATATCGCTTTGTTGGCGACCAAGTAGAGGGTGGTCCCGGATGGGCTTATCGAAATAGCGGTGCCATGCTTCATTGCCAAACGCCTGAGTCCATGCATATAGACCAAGACTTCCCGGTTTCTATTGAAGCTCAAATGCTTGGAGGTGATGGAGAAGCAGAACGCACGACAGGTAATGTATGTACCCCTGGAACAGAAATAGATATTGACGGAGAACACTACACAGGACATTGCTATTCCTCAACTTCCAAGACCTATCATGGCGACCAATGGGTTACGTTAGAGTTAGTGGTCTTAGGTGACAGCATCGTACATCACATTATGGACGGCGACACCATACTCACCTACACCAACTTGATAATTGCCGGCGGAAATGTATCTCCTACCCCTAATATTCCTACCGGTCCACTTAAAGAAGGACGCATTTCACTTCAATCCGAGAGCCATCCGGTTGAATTCAGAAAGGTTGAACTATTAGATTTATCAAAGAAATAATAAAACCTGCCACTTTCTTAAATGAAAGTATAATTTTATCTTTGTGACACGTAAAACAATGGTCTTATTGTTATTTAAGTCTGTTTTACTGTTTTCTTTTTTAATAAAGCATTAAATAAATTCTGATGAATAATATTGACACGCTTAACAGAGCAGCGGACAACATCCGCATACTGTCTCTTTCAATGGTTGAAAAAGCCAATTCAGGACATCCCGGAGGAGCCATGGGTGGAGCTGATTTTATAAACGTTCTATACTCCGAGTTCCTTACATACGACCCCAACAACCCCAAGTGGGAAATGCGCGACCGTTTCTTTTTAGACCCGGGACACATGTCATCCATGTTATACTCCGTATTAACGTTAAGCGGAAAATTCACACTAACTGATCTAGAGTCTTTCCGTCAATGGGGAAGCATCACACCGGGACACCCGGAAGTAGATGTTATGCGTGGCATTGAAAACACATCCGGACCTTTAGGTCAAGGACACACCTACGCCGTGGGTGCAGCTATAGCTGCCAAGTTCTTAAAAGAACGTACGGGCGACTTCATGAATCAAACTATTTATTCATTTATTTCAGACGGAGGTATTCAGGAAGAAATATCTTTGGGTGCTGCTCGAATTGCCGGTTCGTTAGGACTAGACAATCTCATCATGTTTTATGATGCCAACAATGTACAGCTATCTACAACGGTCGAAGAAATTACAAATGAAGACGTTGGACTTCGTTATAAAGCTCTAGGCTGGCACGTAATTACAATCAACGGAAACAACCCCGAGGAAATCCGCAAAGCCCTACATGAGGCGAAAGCTGAAAAAGAGAAACCCACCATTATCATTGGTAAAACAGTTATGGGTAAAGGTTTGCAAGATGCCGATAAAAACAGCTTTGAAAATAAAGTAAGTACCCATGGTCAACCTGTTTCAGCAGCCGGTGCATCAACTGCAAACTCAATTATCAACCTAGGAGGCAACCCGGACAAACCATTCAGTATTTTTCCTGAAGTAACCGAGCTATACGAAAAGCGCAAAAAAGAGCTTACCGAAATAGTAGCTGTTAAGCGTGCAGAGAAGGCAGCTTGGGAAAAAGAAAATCCTGAAAAAGCGCAATTACTCAACCAATGGCTATCCGGCGAACTACCTCAAATAGCATGGGATGAAATCGCTCAAAAACCAAATCAGGCTACACGAGGAGCTTCAGCTACCGTTTTAGGTGTCTTAGCCGAAAAGGTAGGCAATATGATATGTGCCTCTGCCGACTTATCAAACTCAGATAAGACAGACGGATTCTTAAAGAAAACACATGCACTTAAAAAAGGAGACTTCTCCGGAGCATTCCTTCAAGCAGGAGTTTCAGAACTCTCAATGGCTTGCATATGCATCGGTATCACATTACACGGGGGCGTAATAGCTGCTTGTGGCACATTCTTTGTTTTCTCTGATTATATGAAGCCGGCCATCCGCATGGCTTCATTGATGCAAGTACCGGTTAAGTTTATCTGGTCTCACGATGCATTTCGTGTAGGAGAAGACGGACCGACCCATCAGCCCATAGAGCAAGAAGCTCAACTGCGCCTAATGGAGAAAATCAAGAATCATAGCGGAAACAACTCCATGCTTGTATTACGTCCTGCTGACGTAAATGAAGCCACTGTTGCTTGGAAGCTCGCCATGGAAAATAACCAAACACCTACCGGGTTAATATTCTCTCGCCAAAACATCAACAACCTTCCCGGCAAAGCAGAAGAAGGCTTTAAAAATGCACTCAATCTCACAAAGGGAGCTTATATCGTTGAAGGAAGTGATGAGAATCAAGATGTGATACTAGTAGCAAGTGGATCAGAAGTGTCTACGCTGGTTGAAGGTGCTGCTCTTCTACGCGCAGACGGTATTAAAACAAGAATCGTGTCTATACCTTCTGAAGGACTTTTCCGCACTCAAAGCAAAGAATATAGAGAATCTATACTACCTGCTCACAGTAAGATATTTGGTCTGACTGCCGGATTACCCGTCACGTTAGAAAGTGTTGTTGGTCTACATGGTAAGGTATGGGGGGTAAACTCATTTGGCTATTCTGCTCCTTACAAAACACTCGATGAGAAGTTTGGCTTCACGGCTGAGAACGTCTATAAACAAGTCAAAGAATTATTATCTTAACAACTAAAATAATAAGCATATGATACCAATTGGACTATGCAGCGACCACGCCGGTTACGAGCTAAAAGAGCATATCAAAAAGCAACTGGATGAAAAAGGCATTCTTTACAAAGACTATGGAACTTACTCTGACGAAAGCGTAGACTATCCTGACTATGCACATCCTTTAGCTATAGCTGTCGAAAAAGGAGAAGTATACCCGGGTATAACTTCTTGTGGCACCGGCAATGGTATGGCTATGACACTCAACAAACATCAAGGAATAAGAGCAGCTCTTTGCTGGGATACTGAGATTTCCCAGCTTTCACGACTACATAACGATGCAAACATATTAGTTTTGCCCGGTCGATTTCTTGAGACGGAAGAAGCTGACAAGATGGTTGCAACATTCCTAGCTACCGATTTTGAAGGAGGAAGACATCAAAAACGTATAGATAAAATTCCGGTATAAAAAGAGTAGTAGACCGGAGTCTCCACATTTTTCATGATAGATAAAAATACTTTTGAACATAAAACTGCAGCCTACTATACGTTAGGCTGCAAACTTAATTTTGCTGAAACATCTGCGATTGGCAAAATACTTCATGAACAAGGAATACGTAAAGTGCGAAGTGGCGAAAGCGCCGACATTTGCATCATAAACACTTGTTCGGTTACTGAATTGGCTGATAAGAAATGTAGACAAGCCATTCGAAAGATTCATAAACAACATCCCAAAGCTTATGTCATTGTAACGGGCTGCTATGCCCAGTTAAAGCCGGAAGAAGTCTCTCAAATAGATGGAGTAGACCTGGTACTCGGATCAGGTGAAAAGTTAGACGTCTTAACATATCTGGACAAGCTTAACACAAATGACAGTAGTTCTATCTTTGTCACACGCCCCAAAGATATTCTTCACTTCTCTCCCTCCTGCTCTTCTGACGATCGCACACGCCATTTCCTTAAGATACAAGATGGATGCGACTATTATTGCACCTATTGTACCATTCCGTATGCCCGTGGAAGAAGTCGAAATGGCAGCATAGAAAGTTTGGTAAAGCAAGCCCGGCAAGTGGCATCTGAGGGTGGAAAAGAAATTGTATTAACAGGTGTAAACATTGGCGACTTTGGCAAAACAACTAATGAAACCTTTATTGATTTAATCAAGGCACTTGATGAAGTAGACGGCATTGAACGCTACCGCATTTCTTCCATCGAACCCAACCTGATTACCCATGAAGTGATTGACTTTGTTGCTGAGAGCAAACGCTTTGCTCCTCATTTTCATATTCCCTTACAAAGCGGAAGCGATGATGTACTGAAACTTATGAAGCGAAAGTATGACACCGCACTGTTTCGCGATCGGATTGCCTATATAAAGGAAGTCATTCCTCATGCTTTTATTGGTGTAGACGTTATTGTAGGAACTCGTGGGGAAACAGATGCCTTTTTCGATGATGCATTCCGCTTTATTGAAAGTTTAGACATTACCCAACTACACGTATTCAGCTACTCAGAACGTCCGGGAACAAAAGCACTTGAAATAGATCACTCCGTTGATTCACAAGCTAAACACGAAAGAAGCAAGCGTCTACTAGACTTGTCTGACAGCAAGCTTCGGGCATTCTATGAAAATCATATTGGAGAAACTGCCAGTGTGCTCTTTGAGCATACAAAACGAGGAAACTTCATGCATGGATTTACTGAGAACTATATCAAGACAGAAATAGCCTATACCCCCTCACTCATTAACAACGTATCTACTGTTGTTTTACGAAAATGGAATGACGATCACACTGCTTTAGTAGCTGAATTAATCTAGGCGATATGGGAACAAAGCTACTATATGGCATTTTATTTGCTTGGGTCAAAGTTCATGCCATACTTCCTATGCGTATTTTATATATACTTTCAGACGTGCTTTATGTACTTATATATAAAATAGTAGGTTATCGGCTGAGGATTGTGCGAAGAAATATGCAAGCTTCTTTTCCGGAAAAAAGCGTTCAGGAGTTAAAGCAATTGGAAAAAAGATTTTACCATCATTTCTCTGACTACATTGTAGAAACGATCAAACTAGCGCACTTACCTGTCAAGGAGGCTTTACGGCGAGCCCACATCACTAATCCGGAACTAATAGAACCATATTTGGCTCAAAACAATAACACGTTTATGTTGCTCATGGGTCACTATGGAAACTGGGAATGGTTCAGTGCCTCACCGGCTCGATTTGATGATGTACAAATACATCAAATTTACCGTCCACTGACCAACAAAGCCTTTGACAAGCTTTTTATCTATTTGCGCACACGTTACGGGGCCTATGGGATAAAGAAAAACGATACATTTCGGGACATTTTCAAACTCAAAAAAGAAAACACAAGAAGCTTAGTCATTTTCATATCAGACCAAACACCCAGTAAAAACAATCTACACTACTGGACTCAGTTCCTAAACCAAGACACTCCTATCTTAAATGGTCCGGAACGTATTGCTAAGAAACTGAACATTCCTGTTATCTTTCTCGATGTGAAAAAGATTAAGCGAGGATACTATACAGTCGATTTTGTTTTAATGACTGACAATCCCAAAGAAACACCGGACAACTGGATTACAGAACAGTATGCTCGAAAAATGGAACAATCCATCTTACGAGATCCTGCCTATTGGCTTTGGACCCATAAAAGGTGGAAACATAAACATGAAGATGCATGAAAAAGGTAGCTGTTGTCATTCTTAACTGGAACGGAGAAAAACTTTTAAAACAGTTTCTCCCTGCTGTTATTACCCACACACCCTCCGAAGTGGCAGACATCATTGTAGCTGATAACGGATCGACCGATGGATCCATCCAGTTGCTAAAAGAGCAATTCCCTTCTGTAGACATCATTGCATTAGATAAAAACTACGGCTTCGCAGAAGGTTATAACCAAGCTCTGCAACACGTCAACCATGAAATAACCGTCCTGCTCAACAGTGATATCGAAGTTACACCCGGGTGGCTTGACCAACCGATAGCAACTTTTGACCAACATGCAGGTATTGCAGCTATTCAACCTAAAATCCTGGATTACAAAGACAAAAGCTATTTTGAATATGCCGGAGCAGCAGGTGGCTATATAGACAAGTATGGATATCCTTTTTGCCGCGGTCGGGTGTTTGATCAGGTGGAACAAGACAAGGGACAATATGACACGCCTGCCGAAATTTTATGGGCATCCGGCGCTTGTCTGTTTATTCGCACCGAAGTGTATAAGAAAGAAGGCGGACTAGACGGTCGCTTCTTTTCGCATCAAGAAGAGATTGACCTTTGTTGGCGACTACGCTCCAGAGGATATCGGGTTGTGTGCATACCCGACTCCATCGTATATCACGTGGGTGGTGCGACATTAGATGCTTCCAATCCTAGAAAGACCTTGCTTAATTTCCGAAACAACCTACTGATGCTCTACAAGAATCTGCCGGAAAAAGATTTGAAAAAGGTAATGAGGATTCGTTTTTGGTTAGACAGAATGGCAGCCGTTCAATCCATACTTACCGGTCATCCCAAAAATGCAAAAGCTATTTTAGAAGGAAGAAGGCAGTTTAATAAGATGAAAGCCTCTTATGCCCAAACTCGTGAAGAAAATCTACGACTGACAATCGTTGACGACATTGAACAAGTCAAAAAGACTCCCCTTTTAATGGATTATTACCTCAAAGGGAAAAAACACTATTCCGAGCTGTAAACACCCATCCTTTTCTTCCAATTTATTACTTTATAGTATTTCTCGCAGGCACTTTTCATGAATTTGATAGAATAATTAAAGGTATTCTTACAAATAAGAACTACTTTTGCAGTTTAATATTTGAAACCCTTTTTATCAAGCGGATATAATGAATAATTTTTGGCAAGAAGAAATTGAGACGATGAAACGTCCTCTCTTAGATGATCTGCAAACAGTCAGACTACGTGAAACAATAGAGCAGGCATCACACTCACCCTTTTACAAAAAGATGCTAAAGAAGCACAATCTTTCAGCCGACAGCATACACTCACTGAACGATTTAAACAAGTTCCCTTTTACTACCAAAGATGATTTAAGAAATAATTATCCTTTCGGAATGGCAGCTGTCGACCTAAAAAAGTGTATACGCATCCATTCATCTAGTGGAACAACCGGCAATCCGACTGTCGTTTTACATTCTGCCAAAGACCTCGAAGAATGGGCCAACCAAGTAGCACGCTGCATGTATATGGTGGGCATTAGAGATACGGATATATTCCAAAACACTTCCGGATATGGTATGTTTACCGGCGGACTGGGCTTTCAATATGGAGCTGAAAAGCTTGGAGCACTTACTGTTCCCGCTGCCGCCGGAAATACGAAACGCCAGATTAAATTCATCATGGACTATGGCACAACTTGCCTGCATATCATCCCAAGTTATGCAACGCGACTTGCTGAAGTCTTTCTGGATATGGGTATAAATCCACAAACCGACACAAAACTAAAAACAATATGCATTGGTGCTGAACCACATTCAGAACAACAAAGAAAACGAATCGAAAACCTACTCGGCGTCAAGGCTTACAACTGCTTTGGAATGTCTGAGATGAACGGTCCGGGTGTTGCTTTCGAATGTCTTGAGCAAAACGGTTTACACATTTGGGAAGACTATGTAATTCCGGAAATCATCAACCCCGAAACGTTACAACCGGTTGAAGAAGGCGAAGTAGGCGAACTGGTGCTGACCACCATCAATCGGGAAGCAATGCCTTTAATTCGCTACCGCACCAGAGACTTAACACGGTTCATTCCGGGTAGCTGCCCCTGCGGACGAACACATCGAAGAATAGACCGCTTCAAAGGAAGAAGCGACGATATGATTATCCTAAAAGGGGTCAATATATTCCCCATACAAATTGAGAAAATACTCATGAACTTCAACGAACTGGGTTCAAACTACCTAATTACCTTGAAGACGAGAGAAACCGGAGATGAAATGATGATTGAAGTAGAACTTAGTGACTTGTTCACGGACGATTACAGAGCATTACAACAGTTGACTAAAAACATTATCAGACAACTAAAAGACGAATTGCTCATTACTCCTTCAATCAAACTACTTAGCAAGAATACGCTTCCTCAACAAGAAGGGAAAGCAGTAAGAGTTAAAGATTTAAGAACCTTATAATCTAAAATAAAGCAAAATGACTATCAATCAAATCTCAGTATTTCTGGAAAATAGAGATGGAAAACTCAGCGAGATTCTTTTCATGCTGAGCAAAGAAAACATCCGAATTATTACAGCAACTGTTGCAGACACCAGCGAGTATGGCATTCTACGAATGATTGTCAGTGAGCCACTGGTAGCCTATCAAATATTGAAAGAGCACAGCGTTGGTGCTAATTTGACCGATGTTATAGCTATCGTAACCGATCCTCGTGCCGGCAGTTTTGCAACAGCCCTTAACAAGTTTACCTTAGCAGGCATTGGCATTCAATATATGTATTGCTTTTGCATTGATGACAAATCGATATTAATTGTACGTACAAGCGACCGAAGAGGAGCACTTGAAGTGATTAAAAAGGAAGGCTTAGTTACGCTTAAAGAAGAGCAACTTAAACACCTATAAATACATTTACCCCATGTTTGGCATCACCGACCTAGGAATAATTCTGCCCTATCTGCTGTCTTTCGCTTGTCTTGTCTTTGCACTTTGGTATGGCATCAAAAACTGGAACAAAGAAGACGGTCCGGATGAAGAATTATAGTTACTTACCTCTTATTATTACGTAAAACCAAATGAATACATTACTACTGGGACTTATAGTCATTGTCTATTTCTTTATCATTGCCTGGCTGGGATATTTAGG
>CAZSWS010000080.1:0-11890 GCA_964610765.1 uncultured Parabacteroides sp. | reverse complement strand
TTTCATATGCTTATTTTATAAGTTTAATGAGATTGCTAAATCATATGAAGTTTCTAGTTTGCTAAGATTAGGAAAGAAATTATTCTTTATCGTACAAATGCTCCACTTCATCTAGTTGAACAAGTTTATTGACTATCGCATAAATAGTCAATCCACTTGCACTTCGTATTTGGAGTTTGCGGGCAATGTTTCGTCGGTGCGTAATAACCGTATGCGTAGAAAGGTAAAGTTTGTCTGCTATTTCACGATTCGTCATCCCTTTCACTACATAGACTACGATTTCTTTTTCACGTGCACTTAACACTTGATGTGTTTCTTCAGGCTGCTGAATTTCTTCATCCTTTTTAGCCAGTTGATGTAAGCGGTTAAGCAAATCATCTTCTGCTTCATAAATATTCAACACCTCATCAAACCCTGCTTGCATCGTCTGATCTGCAACTGAAAGAGGAACTGCAATCACCTTTAGACCATCAATAGCTTCTTCTTTCATGCTCTGCAATTCATCATGAGAGATAAAAGCCGGGTTTATAAATAGCCAGTCCACCTTCTTTCTTTTCAAAGTATCTTGTAAAAAGGACATATTATCCACCTCTGTGATTTGCAACTTATAACCATTCAAGCGTTTCAACACCACTTCCAGCCCTTTGCGCAAAACAATTGATGAATCTGCTAAGACAACCTTAAGTATCTTTATACTCATTTCCCAGACTCCTTTTTTACTTGATCTTCCAATATGGCAACAACAGGAACAAACACTTCGTCTTCAATGATATTATGTGAAGCGAGGTCATGTTCGGTAGCAAAAAACTCAAACAATACATTTTGTAGTTGAAAAGAATCTTTACCGGGATAATATTTTATAAATATGTTTTTAAACTCAATAATTTTCAACTCTATCTGATCATGTTTTTTGCGAAACACATCTATCGAATAACGAGCATCCAGCTCTCCTTTCAACAATTTACGCACATAAGGAAAAACGACATCTTCTTCATAAGACATGTGGTTGTTGACTTCTTTTACATATTCATCGTAAAATTGCAAAAACACTACACGAACATCTTTATCTGTACTTGAAATTGCATCTATCAGCTGCTCACGAATAGCCGGCAAACGATAGTCTAAGAAATAACGATGTGCTGTATGCAAATAGTTTATTAAATCTACGACATTCAGCTTTTTAAGATTTATCAAAGAAAGATTTCTATCTATAAAAAAATTAGCAATGGATAGAAATGTTTCAGTATCTACTCCATATTGCTCACAAACCTCTTTGATGCTTTTTTCACCAACACCTAATGGAATACCAAAGCGACTCATCACCATCAATATCGGATAGTTTTCACTGATAAGATCGCTCATTTTATCTATTTGTTTAGCTCTAACCTTTTTCATTTACTTTTCGTTTAATTGCTACATTTATCTGCCATGTCCAACAGATAGGCTAATGATTATTAGCTCTAAAATAAGGTAACACAAAGATAGTAGTTCAAAATAGATTCACCTCATTCTTATTATATTAAATTATAATTAGGAAGGTAGCTCTTTGTATAATCCCGTTGTTTTTATGTAAATTTGTCCTATCTATAAACAAAAAATCCTGACAATGAAATACGGTTTTGTAAGAGTAGCCGCTGCATCACCAACTGTGCAAGTAGCCGATTGTTATTATAACATTTCTCAAATTGAAAAATCAATCAAGAAAGCAGCAGAGCAACGCGTGCAAGTTATAGTTTTCCCGGAGTTATCCATCACAGGATACACATGTATGGATTTATTTTTACAAGAAGCATTACTACAAAATGCTGTTGACTCACTTTTACAACTTGTTGAGCAAACCCAAACGCTCCCACCTCTATGTATAGTAGGTATGCCTCTACAGGCTGAAAACAGGGTTTTCAACGTAGCAGTTGTTTTTCAAAAAGGAAAGATATTAGGTATAGTCCCTAAGACATATATACCAAACCACAAGGAACTTCAGGAAAAACGCTGGTTTACATCCGGTAAAGAACTGTTGAACAACGTGGTAAAAATAGGCAAAGAGAACTACCCAATTAGTAACAATCTGTTGTTCACCTGCAACAGCCTCTCCGTAGGTATAGAAATCGGTGAAGATTTATGGGCCACAATCCCACCCAGCAGCTCGTTATGTATGCAAGGAGCAAACCTGATTTGCAACCTCTCAGCCAGCAACGAACTAACCGGTAAAAATCAGTATCTGCGCTCATTAATTAATCAACAATCGGGGCGGTGCATCACAGGTTATGTATATGCATCTGCTGGATTCGGAGAATCAAGTACCGACTTAGTTTTTGCAGGTAAAGGACTTATTGCTGAAAATGGAACTATATTAAGCGAGACAGAGCGTTTCACATTTAAAGAAAATCTTACTATCACCGAAATAGATATAGAGGGGTTGCAACATGAGCGAAAGATGAATACAGGGTTTATGGAAAGCCTTTCATCAACTCATGAAAAATCTATTAACAAAGTCCCATTCGAAGCTGTTATCCCCGACAGTTCGCTCTATAGACTCATCAATCCACACCCCTTTATCCCTTCTGAAAAAACAATGCAAGAGCAGTGTGAAGAAACTTTACTGATTCAACAATCCGGACTGGCAAAAAGGCTACTCCACACACATTCTAAGACTTCTATTATAGGAGTTTCGGGAGGACTTGACTCCACGCTTGCTTTGCTTGTAACCATGATGACTTACGACCAACTAAATATGAATCGTAAGCAAATTATAGGTGTAACGATGCCGGGCTTTGGAACAACCGACAGAACTTATAAAAATGCAATAAACCTGATGAAAGCATTAGAAATCTCTCAAAGAGAAATCTCTATTGTAAAAGCTATGGAACAGCACTTTGATGACATACAGCACAAAGAAGACGTGTTTGACACGACATTTGAAAACAGTCAAGCACGTGAACGTACTCAGATACTCATGGACTTGGCCAACAAAGAAAATGGGCTGGTTATCGGTACAGGCGACTTGTCTGAACTGGCATTGGGTTGGACAACCTACAACGGAGATCACATGTCTATGTACGGTCTAAATTCCGGAATCCCCAAAACATTGATAAAACACCTGGTGCAATGGATTGCCAATCATAAAGTCAGCAAAGAGGCCGCAGATATTCTGCTAGACATTATACACACCCCAATTAGCCCTGAGCTTACACCTGCTGATGCGGATGGAAAGATTAAGCAGAAAACAGAAGAACTAATTGGCCCCTACGAACTGTTGGATTTCTTCTTGTATTATACGATAAGGAAAGGCGCTACGCCTGAGAAAATTTACTTCTTGGCGCAACAAGCTTTCAAAGAGTTGTATTCAAAAGAAATAATCAAAAAATGGCTTTATTCTTTTTACCATCGCTTTTTCTCTCAACAATTTAAGCGAAGCTGTATGCCGGACAGTCCCAAAGTAGGCTCAGTTAGTCTTTCTCCTCGGGGAGACTGGCGAATGCCTAGTGATGCTATGGCAACTATATGGCTCAAAGAGACCGAAGAATTAAATTGATAGATTCAAAAAAAGGTAGCCGAATGGACTACCTTTTTCTATCTCATTATCAGCACTTAATACTCAACTGCTTAAGCACTGCATGTATTTTCTCATACGTAGTTATGCGTGTAGGAACAAGTGGCAGACGCAGTCTGTTTTCGATATAGCCCATCATGGACAACATGCTTTTTACTCCCGCCGGATTGCCATCCACAAAAAGCAACTCAAACAACTCCGTAAAACGATGATGAATCACCCGGGCACTATCATAGTCTCCCTCCAGAGCCAACCGAACCATCCTACTAAACTCACGTGGCAAAGCGTTTCCTATCACAGATATCACACCGATTGCACCTAATGTTATCAAGGGAAAAGTAACTCCATCATCACCGGAAATAACATTGAAGTTTTCAGGTTTATTTTTTATGATATCATCCATCTGGGTGATGTTGCCCGATGCTTCTTTAACCGCTACCACATTTTCAAAATCTCTCGCAATACGAAGAGTCGTTGCCGCCGTCATATTTACTCCCGTACGTCCGGGAACATTATATAAGATTACAGGCAATTCTGTTGCTTCAGCGATAGCTTTATAGTGTTGATAGATACCTTCTTGCGATGGTTTGTTATAATAGGGAACTACCGATAATATACCATTAACTCCATTAAAATCACCTTCTTTAAGCTTACAGACTAGTTCGCGGGTATTATTTCCTCCCACGCCCATCACGATAGGCACACGTCTTTGTGTTCGAGATATGATTGTCTCAACCACTTCTTTTTTTTCTTCTTCAGACAAAGTGGGAGTTTCTGCTGTGGTTCCTAATACAACCAGATAGTCAGCTCCATTTTCAATTTGGTATTCAACCAGCCTTGACAATGAATCATAGTCAACCTCTTCATTTTCTTTAAACGGTGTGACCATTGCAACACCCATCCCTCTTAAATCAATATTTATCATGGAGTTTGAACAATTCTAATTTTATCTGCAAAAATAAAGAAAATTATATCATCATGAATGAATAGTATCCAAATAATAGATAATTTGTTTAAAAAGAAAGGAACTGTCTGATTTATCGTCAGAAATAGCTATAGAAAAGTTATACAAATCATACGCATCATCTTTAGCCCCGACTTTCATGCGTGCCGGGTGATTGGCAAAAAGATATTTCATCGAATAAGCCGTCCTATCTGTTAAATCAATCAATATATCTGTTTCAATTTTCTGAATCTTTTCAAGCGTCTGAGTGGTCGGAAGTCCCAACTTAGTAAAATCCTTTTCGACTGCTAAAAACACCGTATCCGAAGTATCCGAGTCATTTTTATCAACCGTATAAATAATACAACTCACAGATTTGACGCGTTTCCTTAGTGCTTTTATTTCTGCCTCAAGCTTTGAACAAGCAGACTTATCCATATAGATAACAACCGACTTATCTTTTTCAAGAGGTATGTATTCAGCCGCCTTATTTAAATTTCTTTGATTCAACAAAGCACGCAGTTTTCTTTTTAATAAATATTTCTTCAGCATAATCATTGAATCATTTCGAGAAAATCATTTTCATTGATAACCTTTACTCCCAACTTTTTAGCTTTGTCTAACTTTGCAGGACCCATATTTTCTCCAGCCAATATAAAATGAGTTTTTGAAGATACAGATCCGCTGTTCTTTCCTCCATGCTGTTCAATCAGCTGCTTATACTCATCACGCGAATGCTTCGCAAAAGTACCGGAGATAACAATCGTCAATCCGGCAAGTTTATCCGTAAAGGTAGTTGCCAAACTTTCGTCCAACTTCATTTGCAATCCGTACGATTGCAAGCGTGCAATCAGTTGCTTATTTCTCTCATCTGAAAAATATGATAATACGCTTTGAGCTATCCTATCCCCTACTTCATCAACCGCTATCAACTCATCATAAGTTGCTTCAGAAAGCTGTTCAATCGAAGCAAAAGCACGTGTAAGCTTTTTAGACACCGTTTCGCCTACAAAGCGAATACCTAAACTAAAAAGAACTCGCTCAAAAGGAATCTGTTTAGACTGCTCTATACTTTCCAGCAAGTTACGTGCACTTTTATCTGCCCATCGTTCCAAAACAATCAGGTCATCATAACAAACTGTATATAAATCTGCTGCATTTTGAACCAGCCCGGCATCATACAATGCCTCAATTGTCTCTACCCCCATGTTGATATTCATGGCTTTTCGGGTAACAAAATGCTCTATCTTACCTTTAATCTGCGGAGGACATCCATATTCATTCGGACAGTAGTAGGCTGCTTCGCCCGGTTGGCGCGACAACTTGGTTTTACATACCGGACAATGCGTAGCAAAAAGCACCTCAGCACCATGCATCATAGAACGCGCTTCTGTATCTACTCCAACTATTTTAGGAATGATTTCACCACCTTTTTCCACATAAACCTTATCTCCAATATGCAAATCAAGGCTTTTGATTATATCTTCATTGTGTAGCGATGCACGTTTCACGATCGTACCGGACAACAATACAGGCTCCAAATTAGCTACCGGAGTAACAACCCCGGTACGCCCCACTTGAAAAGTGACCGAATTTAATCTGGAAGCTACTCTTTCTGCTTGAAATTTATAGGCAATTGCCCAGCGAGGACTCTTAGCCGTAAAGCCTAAGTTGCGTTGTTGATTTAAGGAGTTGACCTTTAACACAACGCCATCAGTAGCTACCGGAAGGTTTTTTCGCTCTTCATCCCAATGCTTCAAAAACTCCAGTACATCTTCTATCGTTGCGCACTTACGTGTATGCTCTGATATTTTAAATCCCCACTTACGGGCATATTCCAGATTTTCATAATGCCCTTCAGCCGGAAGATTCTCTCCTAATAAGTAGTAAAAGTAGGCATCAAGCCTGCGAGAGGCCACTATCGATGAGTTTTGCTGCTTAAGTGTTCCGGATGCAGCATTACGCGGGTTAGCAAAGAGGGGTTCTTCTTGCTCCTCACGCTCTTTGTTAAGACGGTCAAACTCAGCCCAAGGCAATAAAATTTCCCCTCTGATTTCAAACAGTGTCGGATAGTCATCTCCTTGCAAACGTAAAGGTATTGAGCGAATGGTTTTCACATTATTCGTCACATCATCACCTTGTTCTCCATCACCCCTTGTAACAGCACGCAGCAACTTTCCATCTTCATAAGTCAGCGAAATAGATGTCCCATCAAACTTTAATTCGGCAACTATTTCAAAAGGCTCATTCAACAACTTAGAGACCCGCTCGTAAAAGTCACTGACCTCTTCAGCAGAATAAGTATTAGACAAAGATAGCATCGGGTATTGGTGCTTCACTTGTTCAAACTCTTTCGAGATATCGCTGCCTACACGACGCGTAGGTGAGTTGGGGTCATCAAACTCGGGAAATTGTGCCTCCAACTCCTGTAATTCCTTCAACAGTTTGTCAAACTCAAAGTCTGAGATAGTTGGCCGAGACAATACATAATAGTTGTGATTGTGTTTGTCCAACACATCCCTTAGCTCGCTAATCTTCAGCCTTATATCTTCATTCATAAAAAAGTCTGTTAGTAGTAGTTAGGATTTATAGTTCTTCTTTTGAACGAAGAAAGAGAAAATAAGCATTCTATCCAAAGAATACTGTTTTTTAGTAAACCCTATTAAATAAGATTATAGATTCTCTTTAAGTTTGTTTATCAGACTCACTCGATCGATACCACCTGAGTGTCTCCAAACTATTTGACCTTTTTTAAACAAAATAAATGTAGGCACACCCTGAATGGTAAGTTTAGCTGCTAAAGCTTGATTTTTATCTACATCTACCTTCAACGTGCGCATCTGCTCTTTCATTTCTTTTCCCACCTGATCTATAATAGGTGACATGGCTTTACATGGGCCACACCAGGTTGCAAAGAAATCTACTAAAACAGGCTTTTCTCCTCGAATAATATCGCTAAATTTTTCCATACCACGCTCTTTTATTAGAGATTAAACAATTATAATAAATCGGCATACCGCCTTCTACAAATTTAAGTAAAAGAAAGGGCAATCTAGCTACTCGCTACCTAAATAGGCCTTAATCCAGGTAGAAGGTTGCTCTAGCTCGGCATGAACCAAAGTCTCCTCATAGCCTATTTTTTCATCTTGATAGGCTGAAAGCACCACATTGAAATAAAACTCTTTTTGAAGAAATCCGGCAAAGGCATTTTGAGGGATAGATAAGTGAAGCTTATAGCCCACTGCCGTTTCTTCTACCTCTCTCCTAAGTTCTTTAGGAGCGATTGACAACCATTTCTTTTTCTTACGCAACCAAGCATACACCTCTCCTTGACGACTCATGTCAACTCTATAGGTAGCGTTTTTATAGGCAAAATAAAACCCCAACCCATCTTTTGTAGAAGGAGTTGCATCCGAAACATCACAAGTTATACGAATCATTCCCTTATCATCCTTCATAGCTATTCGAACATTTGTATCACCCTTCGAACCAATAAAAAAAGAATAATCAGGCACCGCATCTTTACTAACCCATAAAGACGAGGGCATTAAATAACCCTTGATCATCCATGGAGCAATATTCAATCCATCCAAATTAGAAGAAGTTAGCGCAACAAGGGTATCTCCGGACCAAACAGCCAGCGCATTCCACTTAGCCTCTTTGTCGTTAGAAACAGGGAAAGGACGAGTTGGATGAGTGAAGTTATATGCATCCTTATCACCTATACATACTTCCATCGTTGACAACTGCCAATCCGCCAAACGATTTTCAGTGGTCTGATAAGAAATAGCTGTTTGACCATTTGGCAAACGAATAAGATAAGGAGCTCCCATATAGACTGAGTCGGCAACAGGAGAAAGAAGTGCATAATTACGTTTTTCAGCATCTCCATTTACAAACGTATCCCAATTTCCCGAAACCGATGTCCGCACCGTATAGGGCTTAAAAGCCTCACGATAATTATCTTCAATCGCCACCACTATTTCATCATCCAGTAAGAGGGGAACAGGCATACCATCTCGCCTGTCTTTACGAAAAGAAACTTTTTTCGTTTCTAAAGCCCAAGTCTGCCCGTTATCCGGCGACGAAATCATGGATATCTCTTGTTCAGCAGACTGTTGGTAAGGATTTTCATTCGCAAAGTAAACTTGAAGCTCTCCATCGGGCAACTGTAAAAAAGAAGGTTCCCAACAACCATCTGTAAAGCGAGGAGCAGCATTATACAACACTTGACAGGGAAGCCAGGTCTTCCCATTATCTTTACTTCTTCTTACAACAATCGAATAAGGAGCTATTTCTGATTTAACTGGACGATAGTTACATGCAACAAGCAAATCACCATTCTGTAATTGTATGATTTCAGGGTTTGCCATATTCACTAAGGTATGCTCACCCTGCAAATTACTATATACAAATTGCGAGAATACTTGCACCGGCTTCTCCCAGGTACTTCCATTGGTATAACTACGTTTATAGACAATATCTCCGGTACGTGTCTCGTAAATAAGCATCAAAGACGCATCTTGCAAGCGAGTTAAGCGAGGATACCCTCCCTTGTCAGCCATTTTTTGCATCGAACTATAATCCCAAGCGATACGTACAGACGCTGTGGAAGCTTCATTTACTTGCGCCAACAATGGCGATAGAGTAGACAACAAAAGAAATAAGATACCAAGGGTTGTTTTAAACATTATAAAGGCTATTTATAAGTCGGACGTAAAATCTTTTTACCTATTTTCATTACAGGATTTTTTCCTTTAGTAAACACAACATCAGCGATATACATACCACGGGGATGAATACGTTCTTTCGAATAATGTGCGTGAAAAACTATTCGAAGTTTCCCTTTTTTATCACGGAACATAGCACTATGCCCCACTCCTACTAAATCTTCCGGTTTCTGTAAAATTGGATTCTTCTCGTACTTCGTCCAAGGTCCTACAGGCGAGTCTGCCACGGCATAGCCCACCCCATAAAAAGGACTTTCATAACTATTTCCCGAATAAGTCATGTAGTATTTTCCTTTATGTTTCACAACAAAAGGACCTTCATTTACCCGAGGATGAACTTCTTCCCAAGGCTGGGAAACATGAATACAAGGAGTCAATGTTTCTGTTTTAATCGTTTTCAAATCGCTTTCCAATTCACCTACCCAAATATTTAACCCATCATTAAACCGGTCGAAATATAAATAAGGCTTCCCGTCATCATCCACAAACAGCGAGTTGTCTATGCACTTCTCGGTAGCAATCATTGGCTTTTTTACGGTCTGCTTAAAAGGACCAACAGGTGAATCAGCCGTAGCTACACAAATATGCTCATCGGCTGAATAATACATAAAAAACTGATTCTTATCTGCGATGTAATAAACTTCAGGAGCCCAAAACCAACGATCACCCCAAGAATCATCCTTATGCAAAGCAAGCGTTGAGTTTTTCTTCCATGTTAACAAATCGTCTGATGTATAGACCTCTATTCCATGCTCTCCATGCGTTCCATACGCATAGTAAGTGTTTTCATAAAGCATAATAAATGGATCTCCAAAAGGTATTAGAGCTTCTTTCTTTTCAGACTCTTCAGCTAAGTCTTCACTACCTAAGGCGTGTGTAATCGAAATGATAGAGAATAGAAAAACAAGCGTTAAAACAAAAGGTTTTTTCATGATTTATCAAATTTAAAAGCACCCTTTCTCACCAAAAAGTTTTCACTGAGAAAGGGTGTGTTAGTAAGTTAATACATTTCTTTATTTCAGACCTTAAGCAAAGCCTGTTCTACATCAGCAATGATATCTTCTACATCTTCAATACCTACTGAAAAACGAATTAAATCCGGAGCAACTCCAGCCTCTATCAACTGTTCGTCAGACAGTTGCCTATGCGTATGACTAGCCGGATGAAGCACACAGGAGCGTGCATCAGCAACGTGTGTAACAATAGCTACAAACTTCAAACTATCCATAAAGCGAATAGCTACATCACGTCCCCCTTTAATTCCTAACGACAACACACCACAAGAACCATTCGGCAAATACTTTTGTGCCAGTGTATAGTATTTATTATTTGGGAGTCCACTATAATTCACCCAAGCCACTTTGGGGTGTTTTTCAAGGTACTGAGCCACTTTCAGCGCATTTTCACAATGTCTAGGCACGCGTAAATGCAACGTCTCTAATCCTAAATTAAGCAAAAAAGCGTTCTGCGGCGACTGAGTAGACCCTAAATCCCTCATCAACTGAACAGTAGCTTTAGTTATATAAGCATTTTTACCAAATGTCTCCGTATAAGTCAAGCCATGATAAGAAGGATCTGGAGTGGTCAAGCCCGGGAATTTCTCTTTGTACTTGTCCCAATCAAAATTACCACTATCTACAATCACACCACCCACGGCTGTTGCATGCCCATCCATATATTTCGTAGTCGAATGGGTCACAATATCTGCTCCCCACTCTATCGGACGACAATTAATCGGAGTCGGGAATGTATTGTCTATAATTAAAGGAACTCCCTCTTCATGGGCAACACGCGCAAACTTTTCAATATCTAACACTGCAATAGCCGGATTAGCGATGGTCTCACCAAACAACAATTTAGTATTGGGTTTGAATGCTTTTTTAATTTCTTCTTCAGAAGCATCCTGATCAACAAACGTTACATCAATACCCATTTTCCTAAACGTAATTTCAAACAAGTTAAATGTTCCACCATAAATGGCAGAAGCAGAAACGATATGATCGCCTGCCGAACAAATATTAAATATCGCATAAAATGAAGCCGCCTGACCTGACGAAGTTAGCATGGCAGCCACACCACCTTCCAGTTCGGCTATTTTCGCAGCTACGCAATCATTAGTAGGATTTTGTAACCGGGTATAAAAATAACCCGACTCTTCCAAGTCAAACAGACGAGCCATTTGCTCACTTGTCTCATATTTATAGGTTGTACTTTGGTAAATTGGCAAAACACGAGGCTCACCGTTTTTGGGCTTCCAGCCTCCCTGCACACAAATAGTTCCTAATTTGTTTTTCTGTTTCATATATGTATAAATGTATAAAATATAATCCCTGTTAGGACAACAGAAATCATACGTAAAAAATGAAACAGCTAGTATAAGGAAAAATATCGAAAAACGACACCTTTTACCTCATTAATCAGACTAATTAGTGGTATCATTTTCAAAAACGCAACAAAAATAAAACAAGTTATGCGTTCTTTATTTTTCCGGCTTACAGAATAGCAGCCACTTATTCATAAAGGAATAGTCTTTCTAATAAATGCATCCGGTCTTTTTATCGAATCGATAGAGACATTTAATCTTTTAACGGCTGTTAGAAGAGCTTCTGACGTTCGTCGAAAGCTCTTCCGACGAGGCTCAAAAGCTCTTTCAACGAAGGTTAAAAG
>CAZSWS010000079.1:0-12027 GCA_964610765.1 uncultured Parabacteroides sp. | reverse complement strand
GCAAAGATAGTTCAGGCCTTTAAGTTTTTATAGACGGACTTAGCCGAAGGCTTACTATAGTTACTCTTTCCAGTGTGCAATAATAGAGGAACTATGCGTAGTGCAGGCTGAAAAATAGCCTAAAGCTCCCCCTTTGATATTGGTGGTGGGGTTGTTTTGCGAAGAGCTGACTTGACTCACGGTGCTGAAAAACAAATAAGCCCCTTCGTCAATGCATTGAAATTCGATGGTCAACTCGTCACCTTGCTTAACAGGGTCTTCATCACCGGGAACACTGGTTGATAGAAATTGATGAATCATGCTTCCATCCATAAACTCAGCACTGATGGCAAACTCACGTACATTGGGGTTTTGCACGCCGTTGATATAGACAATCGCCCGATAATATTGATTGACTTCTCCCACCGGGTCTTTAAAGTGTATCATTGGAATCGCAAAGTCCATTACCGGCATTTTATACATCGACAAAGAATCCGGAAGCACAGGAGGAGGCATGGTCGAAGCAGCGGTATATTCCTGTGAATCATACGTAACAGAAAGGTAATAGGTACGTTCCGGCACTCCTTTCATTTGTGCAGCTACATACCAACCGCTATCATCTTGCTTCAGAACCTCTTCAACCCCCAAATCATCCTTAATCGTCACCGTTGCTCCTGACAAAAAAGGATAGCCCGATGAGTCGTCAAAATCCAGCGTCCGGCTTACCCTAATTTTCGCCAAGCTGTCTTGTTTCACAATTCCTTCAATCACAATACGAGGGGGAACTTGATGCAAATCTATGTCTATTTCTTTCTGACACGAAACAAGAACAGTCAGTAGAAAAATCACGACTAACTGCCCTACTCTTTGGATATATTTATTGATCGGAAACATCATTCTTAAAATTTAAAATTCCACGATATGGATGGGATAAAGCGAAATAACGAATACTGATAAGCGGAAGTCTTACCGGGATCATCATCATTCGTGCGAAATAAAATCATGTACGCATTCTCTCGTCCATAGGCATTATATAACCCTAAAGCCAACTCCGATTGATACTTAGCTGTTTTCTTCAGTAAGCATGTAGCTCCTAAATCCAGTCTATGATAGGCAGGCATTCTATACCCATTTCGCTCCGCATAATACATCACATCCTTTCCATTGATTTGATATTTCCCACTAGGAAAAGAGATCGCATTTCCGGTATAATAGACCCAGGAAGCCGACAGCGTCCATTTATGATTCAGCTCATACATACCAACTATCGACAAGTCATGCGTTCGGTCTTGAAAAGCATTATACCAACGATTTTCATTGATACCATTTATTTTTCGTTCAGACTTAGCCAGTGTATAACCTATCCAACCAGTCAGTCGTCCTTTACGTTTTTTCAGCGTAAGCTCCACCCCATAAGCCCTACCTTTACCCGACAAAAGTTCTGTTTCTATAACATCATAGCCATCAATATCAGCATTATCCTTAAAGTCGAGCTGATTTCGCATGTCTTTATAGTAGCCCTCCAAGCTAAACTCATACATATTGTCTGAAATATTCCGGAAGTACCCCAAAGATACCTGATCGGCTACTTGAGGTTTGATATTATTCGAGCTGGAAGTCCAACGATCGAAGGGAGTTCCTTGTGCTGAATAAGACAACAGATGCATGTTCTGCGTAGTACGTGCATAACCGGCTTTTATTGACGATGCATTATTTAACCGATACACAGCCGACACGCGCGGCTCTAAGTTCACGTATGTTTTAACAATCTTACCTGCACGATGCCATGTACTGTCAGTCACATGCTTATCTGCATCCAGTGTGTAATACTCTCCTTTCCCCAAAGCCATGTAGGCAGAAAGTCTCACCCCATAAATCAAGGCTATTTTTTCAGACAGCTTCCATTCATTCGAAAAATAGAGTGCATTCTCCATGGCATACCGATTGAGCAGTTTAACACGGTTCTCCTGTTCAGAGTTTAGGTTAAAATCGCCCGGTGCCAGATTGTGGTGCGTGGCACTCAAACCAAAACGCCATTGGTTGTTTCTATTTAACTGAAAAAGGAAATCCTGTTTTAGGTTCACATCTCTTATCCTTGATTTTCCATTCAATTCCATTCCCATGTCCATGGCAAACGAGTAGTCATATTGATTATATGACAAAGAAGTTTTGGATGTCCACTTCTCATGTAAGGCATGCAACCAATCGGCTGCAAGAAAAGCGTTTCCCCATCCTGCATCCGCCGCATCTTTCATCACCATCTTGTCGCGACCTAAAAAGCCCGACACTGTAAGTTGGTCTTTTTCAGACAAAGCAAGACTCAGCTTCATATTCATATCATAGAAGTATAAATAGGCACTCTGAGCCTCTTCTACTCCTGAAAGACGAGCTATCGCATCCGCATACGTTCTGCGAGCACCTACTAAGAATGATGATTTCCCTTTTTGAATAGGTCCTTCTACATTTACCTGAGAAGATATCAACCCGATACCTCCTGCCACATGGTATTTCTCTTTATCGCCCGTTCGCTGCATAACGTCTAACACAGCAGACAGGCGTTCACCATACTGAGCCGGCATAGACCCCTTATACAACGTGATATCACGCAAAACTTCTGAATTGAATGTGGAGAAAAAGCCCATTAAATGGGTTGCATTATATAAAGATACGTTGTCCAACATGATTAGATTCTGATCGGACGTACCTCCTCGCACATAAAAGCCGGCACTTCCCTCGCCCGCACCCTGCACACCGGGTAGCAGCTGAATCGCTTTTATCACATCTCGCTCGCCCAGCAAAACAGGCAGTTTATTTATATCCTCCACCTCAAGCTTCTGAACACCTGCCTGAGGCTTAGAAACATTTGCATCAACTGCATCAGCCACTATAATCACTTCGTCAATTTCCAAAGCCGTTTGCCTGAGTTCAAAATTCAGTTCTGTATCTTTCAGCAAAGACAGTTTTAGCTTTCTCCCTTCAAAGCCCATATAGTCTGCTGTCAACACATAATTACCTTTCGGAAGATTCAAGAGATACGCCCCCTTTTCATCCGTAGAGGTGGCTATTTCCGGATATTCCTTCACACCTACTTTCACACCTACAAGCGGTTTATCGGTGTTCATATGCCTAACCGTTCCCTTCACTTGATAGATCTGCCCATAAGCAACAGCAGGAACAACTATCAAGCAGCAACACAGTATGAGTATATATTTTAGAGAAACAATCGTAGCGTGTAGCATGACGGGCTTTTAATCAATTAATTTGTTGTTTATCGCCTAGCGACAAACAAAGATACATTTTCATTTGGTTTTGCAATCACCTGTTTATTTCAAGGCATCTGCTTGCAACTCTGCATAAGATGGAATCCCTTTGAGAAACGAATAAGTACCTGAAGATAAATCAAGCTGACAACAATAGTGGTCTAATCCATTAGAAACAATTAGATATGACACCCGTAAAACAAAGTTATACCGAGCAATCTGGCGAAACACTTCTTCTGTTATGGCAACCGAGGGTGCTTTGTACTCTAATATCATAAGGGGAGACATATAGCCATCATACACTACCGTATCGCACCGACGGTTCCTATTGTTCAATGAAATAGCGACCTCATTAGCCATTAAAGTAGAAGGATACCCCTTCTCTTCCACCAGATAATTTACAAAATGCTGCCTCACCCATTCTTCAGGAGTTAGCTTGACCCATTTTTGACGAATTGGGTCAAAAACACATTGAATCCCTTTTCTATCTGAGATTTTCGGGTGATAGGATGGCAGGTTTAATGCTAGCATTTCTTATATTTGTAAACTATCCACAAAAGAATTTCAAAGGTAAGAAATTATGAGAACGAAACAAGAAATAGTAGAGAACTGGCTTCCAAGGTATACAGATAGAAAAATCAGTGATTTCCCCGATTATATTCTACTTACGAACTTCACCAAATATGTAGAGTTATTTGCTGAACACTTTAAGGTTCCTATTTTAGGTTTGAAAAGCTCAATGCCCAATGCGTCATCCGGAAGGATATGCATTATAAACTTCGGCATGGGTAGTGCCAATGCTGCTACTATTATGGATTTACTCTCGGCTATTTCTCCCAAAGCAGTTCTTTTTTTAGGCAAATGTGGCGGGGTAAAAAAAGCCAACAATTTAGGCGACTACCTACTGCCGATAGCGGCTATTCGTGGCGAAGGCACATCCAATGAATACCTCCCGCCTGAAGTCCCTTCATTGCCGGCCTTCTCTATGCTTCGCGCCATTTCATCGGCTATCCGTGACAAGGGAAAGGACTACTGGACAGGCACCGTATATACTACCAACCGCCGAGTTTGGGAATACGATAACAATTTCAAAGAATACATCAGACGAACACATGCTACGGGAGTAGATATGGAAACGGCCACCCTGTTTACAGCCGGATTCTATAATCAAATACCCACGGGAGCCTTACTGATGGTTTCTGACAAACCCATGGAAGAAGATGGAGTTAAAACCGAAGAAAGTGATCGAATGGTCACTCAAAACTTTGCGCCTGAACACGTGCTTCTGGGCATTGATGCATTACAACAAATTATTGACGATAAGAAAACAATTCGTCACATTTTATTTAGCTGGTAACACCTAATTAGACTTCTTTCAAGCATGGCTAAAAAAGCGAGTTCATTTTCTGACATTATCAAACAAATCAAAGCGAAAGACTATTCGCCTGTCTATGTATTGATGGGTGAAGAGCCATACTTTATCGATGAAATCACTAATTTACTCGTTGAAAGTGTAGTCCGGGAAGATGCCAAAGATTTTGACCAACTCATCATCTATGGTTCAGATACTGATGTTGGAACCGTCATAAATACTGCCCGACGCTTTCCCATGCTAGGAGAAAAACAGTTGGTGGTCATCAAAGAGGCTCAACAACTTAGAGATATAGAGCAGCTAGCACTTTACGTAAAACAACCCCTCGCATCTACTGTACTCGTCATCAACTATAAATACAAAAAACTGGACGGACGTAAAGCACTTGCCGTTTCTGCCGACAAAAATGGCATTCTCTTTGAATCAAAGAAAGTGCCCGACTATAAAATGCCTCCTTTCATTACCTCGCTACTTCAAAGCAAGCATGTTGGTATTGATGAAAAAGGTGCACAAATGCTCACAGACTATTTAGGAAACGACTTAGCCAGACTGGTCAAAGAATTAGAAAAGTTATCTATTGTACTTGCCGATAAAGGTAGCAACCGCATCACTCCGGAGCTAATCGAAGAAAACATCGGGATTAGCAAGGACTACAATGTATATGAGCTACTCAAAGCTATATCCGTAAAAGACATATTAAAGTCAAACCGAATTATAGACTACTTTGCTAAAAACCCTAAGAACAACCCCATTCAATTTACACTTCCTGTCATTTTCAATTACTTTAGCAACCTGCTTATCTGCTACTATAGCAAAGACCGCTCTGAAAGAGGTATTATGCAGGCTTTAAACCTACGTGTCCCTTTTCAAACCAGAGATTACCTCAGTGGTCTAAAGCATTACAATGCGATGAAAGTATTTAACTTAATCAGCGAAATCAGACTGGCGGACGCACAATCTAAAGGAGTTGACAACCCATCGGTTGATGATGCTCAAATCATGAAGCTTCTTCTTTACAAAATCTTACACTAAAACAATGGAGCAAACAGCCGCATAATAGATTCTACGGTCTTTTTCCATCTGGGACGCTTCTTCCATTCTTCCGAAGTAACCTCTTCACAAGCGGCTAAATCTTTCATAAATATCTCTTTATTATGAATAGCTAAATGCTTATCATACATGTAGCTGTTGATTTCAAAGTTTAATTCAAAGCTCCGAAAATCCATATTGGCTGAACCAATGACTGAGAGATAATCATCGGACACGATAGTTTTAGCATGGATAAACTTACTTGGATGTTCAAAAATACGTAAGCCGGCATCTAATAATTCTTGGTAGTATGACTTAGCGGCAGGATCAACATAGAGTGAATCCGACCTCTTTGACACCATCAAACGCACATCTACACCGGCTAATGCCGCCGACTTCAATGCTTCAGCCAACGATTCAGTAGGCAAAAAATAAGGTGTTTGAATATATAGATACTGCTGGGCAGTAATGATTAACCGGGTGGTAGCTTTCATTAGTTTAGGCCATTGCGACTCCGGACCATCCGATACTATTTGCATCAAATTGTTCGTGTAGTTCTTCTGTGTCGGAAAATAATATCGGAAGTCAGTGGGCAATGACTGCTTAGAAGATGACCAGTCTGACAAAAAGCTGAACTGCAATCCATAGACTCCATAGCCCCTGATGCGCATATGCGTATCTCGCCACTTTTCACCGCCTGCATATTCATCGCCGACATTCATACCCCCCATATACCCTATCGACCCATCAATAACAACTACCTTCCGGTGATTGCGGTAATTCACACGACTGCGCAACAATGGAAAACGCAACTTCATAAAAGGAGTTACCTTAACTCCTGCTTTTCGCATAGAATTATAGAAAGAGGGAAAAATCATGATGTTAGCCACATTGTCATATAAGAACCTCACCTCTACCCCTTCACGCGCTTTCCGCATCAAAGCTTCTTTCACACGTTTACCGGTCGCATCATTCATAAATATAAAATACTGCATATGGACATGATGTTTAGCCTCATCAATATCTTTCAATAGACTTTCAAACATCTTCTCTCCACTGGTTATCACTTCCACATGAGATCCACCAAACAAGATAGAATGAGCGGTATTCTTATTCATTTCAGCTAGTTGTAAATATCTTGGGTCTAGCCTACCCGACAAGTCTAAATAAGCAGGATTATAACCTATTTCTTTAGCAAACTTATTATAATTGAATGAAACATGTTTTTTACGGCGAGTGCTCTGCCCAAAGAAGTAAAATAATACTAAGCCTATAACCGGAAGATAAGTCAGCACAAGCACCCATGAAAGTGTACGGATGGGATTCCTGTTTTCAGTAATCACAACATATATTGTTCCGGCTATTGTTACAATATATAATACCGTCGCAATTTGTATCCATATACTTATACCCATAGTAGTTGTTTGTGAAGCTTCCTAGATTTAAACTCAACACACCTTTCATGCAAACACAGAAAAACAAATATACAGATTTTTAAAAGAATTATTAAAAAACACCCTTTATATCCCAACAATATAATTGTATCTTTGTTTGTATAGATAAGATTAATAACTAGATAAGATGTCATATATAGATTATTATGCCGTGCTGGGAGTCGATAAAAAAGCGACGACCGATGACATTAAAAAGGCTTATAAAAAGTTAGCTCGTAAATATCATCCGGACTTAAATCCGGACAAACCGGAGGCCAAAGCTAAGTTTCAAGAAATTAATGAAGCCAACGAAGTGTTGAGCGATCCGGAGAAACGCAAAAAATATGACCAATATGGGAAAGATTGGATGCATGCAGATCAGTTTGAGGCGCAGCAACAAGCCAACCAAGGAGGTTTTGCCGGAACAGGTGGTTTTGGAGGTTCTTCTTACTCATGGACCAGCAGTGACGGAGGCGAATTTTCTGACTTTTTCGAATCCATGTTTGGGTCTGCCGGACAACGCAGTGGGCGTTCGTCAGCTTATTCACACCGCAAAGGGAATGACTATTCTGCAGAGCTTCATCTCACACTCCAAGATGCATACGTAACGCATAAGCGTGTTGTCACGGTGAACGGCAAGAATCTACGTATCACCATCCCTGCCGGCATTGCTGATGGGCAAACTATTAAACTGAGCGGGCAAGGAGGAGAAGGAATCAACGGAGGTCCTGCCGGCGACTTATACATTACGTTTCATATACCTGATCAAAAAGACCTTAAGCGTGTAGGAAATGATTTGCGAGCCACCATATCGCTTGATTTATACACAGCCGTATTAGGCGGTGAGAAAATCATAGATACGATGAGTGGAAAGGTTAAGCTCAACATCCAGCCGGGTACACAAAACAATAGCAAAGTACGGCTAAAAGGAAAAGGATTTCCTGTGTATAAAAAAGAAGGAGTATTTGGTGACCTCTTCTTGACTTTCACCATTGAAGTCCCAACAAACCTGAACGACAAGCAACGTAGCTTGTTTAATGAATTAAAAAATCTAAACTAAAGCTCAACCATTATGTATAACGATATTATTATTATCAGTGAATATTGTCGGGAGTACCGCATTGAGCCTGCTTTCTTGGAAGAATTAAATGAAATAGGATTGATAGACCTTCTGGTAGAAAATGGAGAATTTCTATTGCCTTCAGGACAAATGAGCATATTAGAACGTCTTTGTCGTCTGCATTATGAGCTATCTATCAACGTAGAGGGGCTAGACGCCATAAACAACATGCTTACAAACATGGAGCACATGCAAACAGAAATAAAGACACTACGCAAGCGACTCAGTCTATATGAACCGTTAGATGACGATGAGTTTTGAATAAATAAAAGAACGAAGCTACATCACATAAAGCTAAAAGACGCTTTACAACAGGCATACGTGCGAAAACTAAGTGAATAGGATAGCATGAAACATTGACTCTATCTACGCAGATAAATCAGAAGCGGCTGATAGAGCCACCACCACCGGAACGACCTCCGCCCCAAGAGCCACCACCGGAAGAACGTCCACCTCCAAAGCTGCCGCCACCGAAATGTCCACCACCACCCGAATGAAGACGTGGTATGTAACGTTGTCTTTTCTCAGAATGTCCACAGTTCTTGCATATATAGCTATCTTCTGCCAGACCACTTGAGTGAAAAGTAGCAGCCTTCATTACGCGACTTCCTTTACGTTTTAACTTTCTCTTTTTACAAACCGGACAGCGTTTAGTGTTTTGCGTATATACAGGAAAAAACACAAAGAAGAAAACAAAGACAATCATAAAGAAGATATATCCGGCTATCTCCCACAACTCATCATTACTCGCCTCATTGCCCGTCATTGCGTCTCGTTCATAATCTGACGCAAACAAATAGTCTTTGACGGCTTGCACTCCTTTCACCATACCGGACGTATAATTTCCCTCACGCATGTCAGGTAGCATATAACGCTGCTGCAACCGATAAGCAATGGCATCAGGCAAAACACCTTCCAGCCCATAACCCGTTTCAAAAACAACGGATCGCTGAGACGGCTCTGTAATTAGCTGTATCAACAATCCGTTATCTTTATTTTTCTTTCCTAATCCCCATTCGTTAAATAAATCCGTTGCAAATTGACGAGCATCTTCAATCCCGATACTCTCCACAACTACAACAGCTACTTCAATACCTAACGAATCTTCGATAGTCTTCAACAATCCATTAATAATAGATACCCCGGCAGGTTCTATAATGCCATCCGGATTACTTACGTAATTCAGCCGGTCAGATAGATGAACGTTCGGAATAGTCTTTACAGTATATTCTCCTGCCTGCACCCAAAGTGTGCAGCAAAGGAGTAACAGCAGCAAACGACTCGGTCTATTTATCAACAGACTTTTATACATCAAATACTATCAGTTAAAATTCAACGGTAGGAGCTTTCTCTGCCCCTTTCTCCGATTCAAAATAAGCTTTTTGAGAAAAGCCAAAGAAACCAGCAAAGAGATTATTAGGGAAACGACGGATGTT
The DNA here is from genome assembly GCA_964610765.1 of uncultured Parabacteroides sp. Lineage (GTDB taxonomy): Bacteria > Bacteroidota > Bacteroidia > Bacteroidales > Tannerellaceae > CAZSWS01. The sequence continues at coordinate 2,398 of CAZSWS010000079.1, read as the reverse complement.
TGTATTGTATTCTTGTGCTGTTTCGTTGAAGCGCTTACGCTCAACCGAGATGCGATTTTCAGTGCCTTCCAACTGTGCCTGAAGTTCTTTAAAGTTCTCATTAGCCTTTAGTTCCGGATAGCGTTCCACGACAACCATCAATCGACTCAACGCACTACCCAGCTGCCCTTGTGTATCTTGAAATTGCTTAATCGCTTCGGGTGTTAAATTAGCCGGGTCTACCGTTGTTTGTGTAGCCGCAGCACGTGCATTGACCACTCCTTCTAATGTTTCTTTCTCATGACTGGCATAACCTTTCACAGTATTTACCAAATTAGGGATTAAGTCTAAACGGCGTTGATATTGATTTTCCACCTGACTCCAAGCTGTTTTTACAGCTTCATCCTGTGTCACCATCTTATTATACACCCCCGAACCCATCTTAACACCTACTATAACCAACAAAACGATTACAACCAGTGTGATCAATAAACCTTTATTTTTCATTTACTCGCATTATTAAATTAGTATATTTATATCTACAAAAAAGGAAATCTTTCAACCCTAACATTGAAAGATTTCCGAATGTACAAAAAGAATATTTATTTTTTCGCTTTAGCAGCTTTATTTTCTAGTTGCAGCGTAACTGTTGAGAGGTCACAAACCTCTGTTGGTCCAAAATATTGGATAGGACCCGGGTAAACATAGTCTGTTTGAATAGCCCATTCATCGCGACTAGCTGCAAACACCTTGAAAGGTTCACCTTTCAAATCTACCAAGGCTTTTTGAATAACTGGTTTTAAAACACCGTGACGGCGTTCCATATTCATCATCATTGTGATAGGAATTCCTCCCGCAATCCATTGCTCTGCCGGAGCTGTTGTATTTCTCACCGAAGACATATAACCTGTTTTACCGGCTAGAATCAATCCGGCTGCTGTATAACCTAATGAATAGCAATAGTCTGCATCATAGTTAGAAGGAGCCGCACAACGACCTTCATATCCAAAGAAGTGAGTTTGAGTCAAGAATTTCCCTTTATACTTACCTTCTTCTGCCCATTCTTCCAATCTGTTTGAAACCATTTCAGCCAATAGCTTTTCAGTTTCAATCAAAGAAACTTGTACGTTTCCGTGTGGGTCACGATCTAAAGTCAACTGACGAGCAACCCCCTCAGGCAAGCTAGCATATAGTTCTGAGTTGTCTTTGGTCAGGTTGCGAATAATATATTTTCGCTGTGCTGAACGTTTAATTTGCTTAAAGTCTTCTTCGTGTTTAGCCAAGAAGTCATTCAATTCAGCAATCAATTTCTTCATAGCCGGGATAAACTCAATGAGTCCTTCCGGTATAAGTACCGTTCCAAAGTTATTCCCATCTTCAGAGCGTTTAAGAACAACCTCTGCTATCGTATTTACAATATCGTCCAGATGAAGTTCTTTTTCTTCTACTTCTTCTGAAATAATACATACGTTCGGATGCGTTTGTAAAGCACATTCTAAAGCAATATGTGATGCAGAGCGTCCCATAAGCTTGATAAAGTGCCAATATTTACGAGCTGAATTACAGTCACGTTGGATATTACCAATCACTTCAGAATATAGTTTGGTAGCTGTGTCAAATCCGAAAGAAGCTTCAATTTGCTCATTCTTCAAGTCTCCGTCAATCGTTTTCGGACAACCAATTACTTGAACTCCGGCATTTATTTCCTTATAATATTCTGCCAACACACAAGCATTCGTATTCGAGTCGTCGCCACCCACAATAACCAAGGCTTTAATATCCAGCTCTTTCAGTATTTCCAGCCCTTTATTAAATTGTTCAATTGTTTCCAATTTAGTACGCCCTGAACCAATCATGTCAAATCCACCTGTATTGCGGTATTCATCCACAATTTCGTCCGTGATTTCCATATACTCATGATTGATTAATCCTCCGGGACCAAGGATAAACCCATACAAACGAGAAGCTTTATTGATATCTTTTATTCCATCAAAAATTCCGGCTATCACGTTATGTCCACCCGGAGCTTGACCACCTGATAAGATTACCCCAACATTGACCGGGGAGTAGCTCTTCGTTTCCGAACTTTTTTCAAACGTAACGATAGGCATCCCATAAGTATGAGGGAATAAGGCTTTAATTTCATCTTGATCAGCCACCGACTGTGTGTACTCACCATCAATAGCTTCTACTCTCCCACGCAGAGCCGTTGGCATTTTAGGCTTATAGGCTGCACGTGCAATTTGTAATGCGCTCTTTGTCATATTTTTTTATGATTAGTTGATAAAATGCATGTTATTTTAAAAAGAAACGAATACAAAGATCGCTTATTTTTATTAATTGCAAAAAATAGAGATATCCCTTTTTATTAAAGGATATGAAAGAAGGTGAAAGTTTCGATCTATTTTTTCTCGTCAGG
>CAZSWS010000078.1:4433-12170 GCA_964610765.1 uncultured Parabacteroides sp. | reverse complement strand
CTTTTTGCTAAACACTCTTGGTATTTCAGAAATGCATTGGTTCGTGCCAACTATCAGCATGTTCAACAGGGGGTCAAGCGTCACTCAGAATACTTGGAACTCTTTTTTCGTAATTTATTGATGGGAGAAAAGAATGAATTGAAGAACCGACAGTTGCTTATTGGAGCTGATGACACCTCTCAAAGTGTCACCTCTAATAGTTCAAAGGCTCAAATTGACACTTTGAGCTGTACGTTAGAAGAAAAGGCTTTACTTAGCTGTATTCGAGAAAATCCGCATATAAAGCAGCAGGAGATATCCGAACAGATCGGGAGGTCAATATCCACGGTCAAACGACTAACGAAAAGATTAGTTGAAAAAGGGATGATTGAACGTAAAAATGGTAAACGCGATGGCTTTTGGGAAGTGAAAGTCTAACCTTTTCACATTCTATCCATTTGTTTTTTGACTTTCTACCGTTAAAATGTCTATATGGCTGCAAACATTATATTAGTAATCTCTCTCTTTTTTCTATTTATAGGTGGGTTACTTTATGGAATTATAGGTGATGTAAAATATACTATTGCTAACATGAATAAATAAACAATCAGATGGAAAATTTAATAAACGGACGTTGTGGATGGTGTGGTACGGATGCGGAATATGTAAAATATCACGACGAAGAATGGGGAAAATCGGTGACTGACGATCGGGTGCTATTTGAGTTTTTGACGCTAGAGGGCGCACAAGCCGGATTAAGTTGGATAACAGTTCTGAGAAAACGTGCAGGTTATCGTGAAGCATTTCATGATTTTGATGTAGAGAAAGTGGCACGGATGACCGACTCTGACGTAGATCGGTTAATGCTGTTTGATGGAATCGTGAAAAACCGTTTGAAGATTAAGTCTACCATCAACAATGCCAAGCTATTTATAAACATTCAAAAAGAGTTCGGCAGTTTTTATGATTACACGCTTTCTTTCTTTCCGAATAATCAGCCGATAGTGAATAACTTTAAATATTTGCAAGAAGTCCCTGCTTCCTCTCCTGAATCTGATGCGATGAGCAAGGATATGAAGAAGAGAGGTTTTAAGTTTTTTGGCTCTACCATTTGTTATGCTTACTTACAAGCGACCGGCTTTGTTAATGACCATTTGATTGATTGTTTATGTAGAAAGAGCTGAACCGATTCTCTTTGAAAAGCGGGAACTTTTTTATCTAAAGAAGATTTCCTCCCCGCCCCCCCTCAATAACAGGTGTTTATGTTGAATAATACCTGTTTTTTGTATTTAAAAGACAAATAAATTCTTTATTTTTGAAGAAGTGCTGATTAGCAGTTACCTTAAAAGAACATCCTATGGAAAAGTTGAGACAAAACAATCGCGTTGTTATAGCGTAAGCTATCGCTTTCTTGTTATTTGCACTGGTGGAATTTGCGATGTGGGTTTATGCTATACAGACCGGAGGTCAGCCGGATATCAGCACTACGCATCCTTTGAGTTATTTCATACGTTATCTAATTTTCATACCTCTCTTGTTTGGAGTTAAAAAACTGGTAAATGAAATAAGAGAAAAGCCACTCAGTAAGTTTTTTACGTTCTTCATTATCTTGTATATATTAAGCGCTGCTATTTCTTTAGTTGTAAGTATCAGTCAACAACCCGGCATGTCTCTCTTTGGTCAATTGGCCTCTGTCTCATCTGATGTGCCTAATAACAGTGAACTGTACATACGTTCAGCAAATTCTTTCCTGAACTTTTCAGTTACTCTGTTTTTGCTTTACTTTTCAATTAATTTCTTATTGCCAAACCGTGGAAATACGCGGAAGATAAACTTATTAGGTATTGGTCTGTTTGTGTATATAATAACTGCCGTCGTTTCAAATATATTAAAAGCGAGCACCATTGATTTATCCAAGTTTGAAGCAGAAGCGATGAGCTCAATCTATGAAAACAGCCCCCTGATTATATTTTATATTCAAAGGATCGTCTACCTTATTTCAGCCTTATTGCTTGCTTTATCCATTATTTACCTGGCCTTGCCTCAAAAAGAGCTTGCCTTTATCCGGCGGATCAAAGCTTATAGCGTTGGGAGAGTGCTTTGTGTTGTGATAATAGCTCTTATTCCGCTCTTGTATATTCCGCTACTACTTTGTGATGGGAATGAACTTTATCAGCTTTTTCCTGAAATGTTACTTTCGATAGTGCTTATTTTTATCTCAATTATATTTGCTTGTTATTACCATACGGAAGGGCAGAAAAGCATTGGGAAAGCCTTTGAAAAGTTAGCCTATGTTCAGGCACTTTTATTTGTTCCGTACTTCAACATGCTGACAACGGTGGCAACAATTGGTACGTGGATGGTGGGTCAAGAGTCATTAACCGGGCATATAGATACGCTATACTTTTATCAAATCTATATTTCTACTCTTCTTTTAATAGGATCTGTGTTTTTCACTATGGTAAGTATCCGTTTGCTTACCGAATCTTCACGAAAGTTAGATCGTTCCTTAGGCTGGGCATGGATTTTCGCAGGAGGAATAGCTATAATAATTGCTTTACAGGGCATCGTTAAAATCCTGGATGTGGACTTTTATAAGCTGATTTCTTTAATGTATCTGCCTTATATGGCAATAGCTATCATCGGCTATCTATTATTGGATGAAAACAGGGAAAAGCAAATATCTGCTGCTTCTCTTCAAGTTTGATAAACCCTCTTAACGGATATACAGTCATTCAATGTCATTCATCCTAGTGGATGGTGGCAGGAACTGTCTGTGTAATAACTTTTAGTATCCGTAGTTTTGAGTTAAATTAGTATTTAGGTCCAGCACACTTTGAGGAATAGGGAATACTGTGGTATATCTGTTCAATTCATTCTCTAACTGTGGTCGCTGGTCGTATGCTTTATGGTATCTGTCAAAACGAATGAGGTCTTGTCTTCTCCATCCTTCCCAAGCAAGTTCTAACAGCCTTTCATCCAGTATATTTTCCAGGTTTGCTTTTCTAGGTGCAGCTTCTACCCGATTTCGCACTTCGTTGAGTTCTACATCTCCCTGCTCTCCATTTCGTACTTTTGCTTCCGATTTCATTAGTAAGACATCTGCATATCTAAAAAGAACGATGTCATTGTCAATCAATTTTCCATCCTTGATGCTTGTTTTATCTATGGCATATTTTTTCATTCTGGCTCCGGCCATCTTTAGGTGAGGCGAGTCTGATAGGTCCAGCTTTATGTCCCAAGGCAGATATTCTAAGGTCTTTCCCAAGTCTGTTTTTATTATTTTACCGTTCAAATCATATACCACTCCGGCATAATAATTTTTATCAAAACGAGGGTCTTCGTTATCTGTGCCATATCCATAGATAGTTAGTGCATCAATTGTGGCGGAAGTGCCATTTTCGCCCGCCATGCCTAATGCTTGAGAATGGTTGTAGTGGAGTGAGCGGAACAGGTATTGCATCTGATTCGTATAGCTTCGTTTGTCCATCGGTATGGTGAATATATTTTCTACTGAAGATTCATTGAATACTTCAAAGTTGTCTTCATAATTAGCAGACAACTGATAACCCGGTTCACCTATCCGGTCACAGTAATAGACCGTTGCTTCCCATGCATTATATGCTTGACCCTCAATCGTGAATCTCATAGAACGACCATTTAGAACACTTCCATCTGTCCAGTTGTTGTTGGCATAAACCTCCGCATTCAAATAGAGTTTAGCCAGTATAAAATGAGCAACCGGCTGAGTGATTCTTCCGTAATATTCTCCGAGTTGATTGCTATAACCTTTGTACAAGTCGGGGGCTGCTTCAGTAAGTTCTTTGACTACGAAGTCGAACACCTCTTTTCGCTCTCTCTGTTTCACTTCTTTAATTGGAATTGTCGAGCTGGTCGTTAGTGGTACTCGGGCAAATAAATCAAGCAAATAATAGTAATAAACGGCTCTAAAAGCTCTCACTTCAGCGATATAGCAGTCTATTTGATGTTGGTCAAACTTTTCTCTGTTAGCTTCTAATACTTCGATTGAAGAATTACTGAGGATTACTACTTTGTACAGATATTCCCAAACGGCTTTTAGCGATTGATTATTTACGCCCCAAGTATGGAGATAAAGATCTTTCCAAAAACCCCCATCATACCAGTCGCCACCTCTGACCGGAATCATAGCCTCGTCAGTAGTGAGCGTATTAAAATCATAGATGCCTCTGGTTGTTCCCTGCAAACCCTGACTGTCTTTATGCCCTCCGATGTATGTGTATAGAGAAGCTACGTAGTTGATGTACAGGCTTTTTAAACTCTGTTGAGTCTTGTCAATCGGAATTTGATCTCTAGGATCCTCGTTTAAACAGCTTACGTTGCATAAACAAAAGACTAGCACAGTGCATGTTATTATTCTTAATTTGTTTGTTTTCATGATGATACGATTTAGAAGTTGAGGCTTAAACCTACCGTATATGTCCTTGACACCGGGTATGTTCGTTTATCATCGACGCCCAGTGTTTGATCCAGTACAATATTATTTATCATCGGCGTCAGTCCGGAATATCCGGTAATAGTGGCAAGATTATTGACTGAAAAGGTCAAGCGCAACAATTTGCCCTCTTTTTGGAAATACTTAAATGGCAAATTCCACCCTATGGTGAGGTTGTCTATATTGACATAGTTTCCATTCTCTAGCCAATAGTCGGTGGCTGTTACGTCATAGATGTTTTTTCCGGGTGCTTGTTTCATTACATTATAATCCGGAAAAGAATTCATATTCATATAGGTCAATGAAGTTCCATTATATATTTTATGCCCAAATGCCCCATTGATTTGCACCGAGAGGTCAAAATCACGGTAACGAAAGCCAATATTACTTCCAAGTAAAACTTTAGGCGTAACTTGTCCGGCAATATATCTGTCTTCGCCATCATCCAGGTTGACACCCCCTCCATTGATATCTGCAATACCATACGTGTTTTTGCCCTTTTCTCCTTCAACCAATCCTGTATTTTTAGGAAGATAGAATACACCTAACGGTTGCCCTACTATGTGATATACAATCTGATTATATCCTCCATGCATCCCCGCACCATTAAGCTCGGCAACACTAATGTATTTGGGAGCATTCATTTGCTCGCCGTTATACACACCATTTAAAGAACGTAACTTATTACTCTGAAAGGTTAGATGAGCATTGATGTTGAGTTCCATATCCTTCTGTCTAATCGGAACAACTCCTAAAGAGAGTTCTAAGCCACTATTTCTCATTGAGCCCAGGTTGGCTAGCAAACTATTGTAGGCAAAAGGCGGCACACTGACAGCATATGTATATAGCATATCTTTTGTTTTGGAATAGTAGTAGTCTGCTTTAAAGAAAAGCGTATTCTCCAGCAATGCGACATCTATTCCAACATCAAATGTATGTTTTACCTCCCATTTCAAATCGGGGTTTGCATTTCGTATGGTTCCCAAAGTAACTGTAGGAGAACCATCTACCGGAACAACTCCAATGGGTTTGGCCAACTGTAGAGAGGTGTACGAATCGATGGCATCCTGATTTCCGGCAAGTCCATAACCTACTCTAAGTTTTAACTCATTAAAGATAGGTAATGATTTCATAAACTCTTCTTCGTGTACTGCCCACGCAGCTGAGGCTGAGGGGAAAAATCCCCACCGGTTATTTTTGCCGACTTTAGAAGAACCATCTGCCCGCATATTAATGGTAGCAATATAGCGTTTGTCGAAAACATAGTTTGCACGCCCCATGAACGACAATAATTCAGGCTTCTCATAATAAGAATTAGTGCCTTCCCAAAGCCTAAGTGTACCTGCCTGCAGGTTGTTATATCCAAATTCATCTGATGAGAAATTTGATACAGTGGTGTGGAAGCCTGTTAGTTTTTGTTGTTGATACTCGGTCAGACCCACTAAATCAATATAGTGTTCTCGCATATTCTTCTTGTAGTTCAACACAATATTTCCCATTAAGTGTTCGGTTTTTTTCAGTCCTTTATAGGCCTGTCCATGTCCCCAAACGTAGGTAGGAAGATATTGAGAGTTTTCTATTGAGTTATAGGTATAAGAGCCAAAAGCTGTAACCTTAAAGTTTTCTGTTATAAATAACTTGATGTTTGCATGTGCATTCGCCAAAGAATTCTCTTCATAATCATCTACTTCAAGCCAAGCCAATGGGTTGGTGATTTGACTGGCATAAGCCAACTGGTCCCACCGGTTAGTCTCTTTGTTTCTATGATTAGGAAAGGTTGGGTTGAAAGTTGCTGCCGAGTAAAAAGTTTTTTGAAAATCAAATAAGTAGTTCTTTTTCACTATCGAACCAAACATACCAATATCAACAGATAATCGATTCTCCCATGCCATCTGTCGGATATCCAATTTAGCTATGTAGCTTTTCGAATGGTTGTTTTTTATGACACCTCCCTGGTCAATGATTCCGGCTGATATTCGGTAGTTAGAAGTATTCGAGCCACTACCAAATGCGATGTGATGATTATGAGTGATTCCGCTCTGAGTCATCTCTTTGGCGAAGTCTGTATGGCTGTTTCGGTCAACGATTTCAAAACCCTGTGTTTTTGCCAGTTCCCTATATTGATTGCCGGAGAGCATTTTCAGGTTTTTAGCCACTCTGCCCACACTAGCACTTCCATAGTAACTTACATTGAACGGCTTGTTATTTCCTTTTTTAGTAATGATTTCTATCACACCGGATGCCCCTCTGGAACCATACTGCGCCGTTTCTGAGGCATCTTTAAGAATGGTAAAGCTTTCAATATCAGCAGGATATATACTTGACAAGGTGTTTATATCCCCAAAAACACCATCTACAATGATTAAAGGGGTGTTTCCTCCTGTCAAAGAAGTCGTTCCTCGTATGCGCACTGAAGAAAGTACCGCAGGACCATTGTTGGCTGGAGTAATATGAACTCCGGCTATTCGCCCCCTGATTGCATCTAAAGGGTTTATGATTAGTCCTTTATTCATTATTTCTTCTTTTATTTTATCTACAGCTCCGGAGACTGTTGATAAACTTCCTGTTGCATATCCTATAACCATGACTTCATTTAGACCAACAACTGAGTCTCTGGGTTGCTCCTGAGATTGCCCGATTGCTAACCCTGTTGTCAGAAGTAGTGAGAGGAGTAGGCATACTATTTTGTGGGATTTCATCATGATTTTGTGTTTTTCGTTGTGATATTAATCTAATCCATAGTACGTAAGTAGTCAGCAGTAAAGCCACATGTTGAATGCTGCTATAAGCCCATTATATTAATAACAATTAAAAGCTTCATACGGTTGGGTTTTTTGAAGACAAATAATCATTTGCTGTGTTTGTATTAAAAATGCTAGTGTTTAATTGGCAATCTTGTTTACTTCATATTTGCCAAGAGTTATGGCATTACTCTAGTCAATGGAAGTTACCGTGTTTAAACTGTTTTTTTATCTTTACAGATATTTAAAACTACTACCCATGAGTTCTATATCATTAAACACAACTGCCCATTTGAATCTCAAGATGATGTCTAGTGCGGTGTTATCATTTTCAGCAGGGTTTGCTGATACGACCACTTTTGTTTCGGCAGGACAAATTTTTTCCGCACATGTAACGGGCAACTTTGTTGTATTTGCCTATAAAATGTCGCAAGGATTGCAACTAAATGACTTTATCAGTCTGCTGACTTTTCCGGTATTTATTCTGGCTGTTTTTTTAACCGGTATATATAACAAAAAGTACCACAATGAATATATTATGAT
>CAZSWS010000078.1:0-4333 GCA_964610765.1 uncultured Parabacteroides sp. | reverse complement strand
CTGTTTTTTTAACCGGTATATATAACAAAAAGTACCACAATGAATATATTATGATGCTGATAGCCGGACTCTTGTTGTGCGTTACGGCTCTTCTTTCCTTATTGGGCATTTACGAGTTTTTACCTCCTTCATGGTTCTCCACGTCTATGACGATGCTTATCGTGTTTGCGATGGGCATACTCAATGCTGCCAATAAACTCTGTCCGGAATCTACTTTTGGGCCAGCCACGGTAATGACAGGAAATGTGACCAAAGCCACATTAGACTTTTATCAGGGTTTCTTTTCAAGAGAGAGAAGTGCAGCCAAAAAGGTTACTTTTATGCAAACATTGGTGTTGATTATGGGCTTTTTTATTGGCTGTTTAGCAGGAGCAATTTTGGGCAGTAAGTATGGACTAGGAGTTGTTGTTGTGCCCGGACTACTGATTGTAGTTTATTATGCATGCATCTTTCGTAAAAATCAGAAATAATGGGTTTGTTTGCCTCTACCCGTTCCTTTAATATATCGTGAGTGCGAGTGCTTGAGAAAGTAGGGTTTCGAAAAGTGGGAGTGAGGAAAATGACTGGGGAGTTTTAATTTTTTAATCAGGGTGAACTAAGCTTTTAACGAACGTTGAAAGCTCTTCTCACGTTCGTTGAAAGCTCTTCTTACGAAGGTCAAAAGCTCTTCTAAGCCTCGTTGAAAGATTAAAACTCCCTAGCCATTTGGGTAAAAGGTCTGCCTCAGTTGAAAAAAAGGGTAGGGTGTTATTTATAAAAGGCAGCATATTTTGTCGCCAGGAGTACGCAGGGCGATTGGACCGTTTAGTATGTGGAGATTCGAAAACAGCCACTATTTGCAAAGAATAGTGGCTGTATGAATTTGTTTTGCCGGGCTGAAAAGGCATAAACGATGGCAGAGTATCGGCTTATTTTATCGCTGTGAAAGCGCGAATATCTTTATTAGCTCCGTAGATGACTAGCACATCGTGTGCTTTCAGTTGGGTTTTGGGTGAAGGGATGCCTTCTATGTTAGGAACAATTTTTGTATTGCCAATTAGACTTTTTACCTCTTTGTTTCGGATAATCGTTAATATGAGGAGGTTATAAACTTTCCTGAACTCTATTTCTTCGATTGATTTGCCTATCAGTTTGTCAGGGACAACCACTTCTACGATGCTGTAGTTCTTATTCAACTCGAACGAATCGACGACGTTTTTAAATACCAGCTTTTTTGCCCACCTCTCGGCTGATTCTTCTTCCGGTCGGAGTATTTCGGTAACGCCGATAGCTTCCAGAACATTTTCATGTAAAGTGCCTAAAGAGCGACCAATGAGTCGCTTAACATTTAGATTCTTTAGGGTAGCCGTCGCCATGATGTTATCTCCCTTATCTTCACCAATGCATACAATGACGGCATCGGTAGTTGCTAATGGAAGGCTCATTAATGCATCAGTATCAACAGCGTTTAGACAAATGGCATGGGTGATTTTATCCTTCATCCGGTTCAGATTTTTCATTTCTGTATCTACCCCTATGACTTCATTTCCCAGCTCAATCAGTTTCTCTGCCAGTGACGAGCCGAACGAACCTAGTCCTATGATTATATATCTCATCTTGTTATGTGTTAGTTGATTAATATTTCTTCTGTTGGATATGAATAGTTGGTCGTTTTGACCTTTTTAAGTAAAGCAATCAGGATGGTCAGCATCGTAACCCTTCCTATAAACATCAGTGCAATAAGGGTTAGCTTGCTGGCCCATCCCAGACCTGCTGTGATTCCCAAGCTTAACCCCACGGTGCTATAAGCAGAGAAGCACTCAAAAATAATGTCTATCAGCGTTAAGTCATGCTCAAAATACGAGATGGATATCACTCCACACCCTATGACGAGAAGTGAAAGGGTCATGGTGGCAAAAGCACGTTGGATAGAAATATCTGCAATCTCTCTTCTGCCTATTTCGATGGTTTTCTTTCCTTGTACCAAATGGATGAAATTCAGAATTGAAATGGCAAATGTACTGGTTTTGATCCCACCGGCGGTCGATGCCGGCGAGCCCCCAATCCACATCAAAATGATGATCAATAAGATGGATGAAAGCTGTAGTTCGCTGAAATTAATTGAATTAAATCCGGCGGTTCGCGGTGTCGTAGCTGTAAAAAGCGCTGTGACATATTTGCCAAGCTCGCTATGAGATGCTAATACCCCGTCGTATTCGCTAAAAAAGAGGACAACCGTACCTACGATGATGAGGATGGCGGTAGTGATGAGGCTAATTCTACTTCCGAGCGTTAATATGCGTGGTCTATAATACTTTTTGTGTGAGAAGATTTTTTCAAGAATCGATTTGAAAAAGTATTTAACGTAGCTTAGTATGTTGATAACCACCGGAAAACCTAAGCCGCCTAAAACCAGCAGGAAGATAAGGCTTAGCTGGAAAGGGTAGTTATGCACATATCCTTCTTCCATAATGCCTTGTGGAAGAGTGGAAAAACCCGCATTACAAAATGCCGATACCGAGTGAAAAACAGAGAAATATATCCGGTCGAATAGCGAGGGAATCAGAGATTTGCTGATGCTTAGGTAAATAGAGATTGCTCCAACAGCTTCGATGGATAGTGTGATGAGGAGTATTCTTTTCAATACGGTAAATACTTCTCCCAGCTTATTTATACTGGATATACTGCTCAAAAAGAGTTGATTTTCATACGAAGCCCCTCTCTTAAAAAAGTAACTGAAGTAGCTGGCAAAAGTTAGTACGCCCACTCCCCCCAATTGAATGAGCACCATAATCACTGTTTTGCCAAACAGGGTAAATACGCTGGACGTATCAACCACAATGAGTCCGGTAATACAGCTGGCACTTGTTGAGGTAAATACTGCATCAATGAATGAGATGCTTTGATGTGTGGAGCAGGGCAAAAGCAGTAGTAATGTGCCTAATGCAATGAGACTCAAAAAACTGTATATAAATAAGAGAGCAGGATTGGGCTTGAAAAGTTTAGGAGTTATATTCATTGTGTTTTAAAGAGTTAGTATACCATGTTATTACGGATACAGATAGTTGTAATGTACTCCTCGTACGTTTGCTAAATCAGCAGATTAGACTTGTTGTTTATCAGGTCATTGTATATTCTTTGCTAGCAAATGTACTGAAATGAAATGAAAAAATAACGATTGAAATGCAGAAAATAATGTACTTTTATTAATCCTAAAATAAGGTTGATTATGAAAAAGCTTACCGATATGACGAATGAAGAGCTTTGGGCTATTTTTCCCATTGTCCTCTCCGAACATCAACCGGGATGGGCTGCTGATTATGAAACGGAACATCGGCGATTAGTACATTCCATAGGCAAGGAGCAGATTGTTCGGATCAATCATATAGGTAGTACCTCTGTGACTGATTTGCTGGCTAAGCCCACGATCGATATTTTATTGGAAATTAAAAAGTCTGTCGATACTGTCCGGCTGATACAGATATTGGAGTCGTTAGGTTATATCTATACGTATCAACCGCATAATCCCGCCCCTCATATGATGCTGATGAAGGGTTATACACCCGAAGGATTTGCAGAAAAAGTCTATCATTTGCATGTGCGTTATTTGGGTGATTGGGATGAATTATACTTTAGAGACTATTTGGAGGCACATCCTGAAGTTCGTTATCAATACGCAAGTTTGAAGCAACAGTTGCAAATGCAGTTTGAGCATGACAGAGATGCTTATACCGATGCGAAGACTTCGTATATCATGGAAATGAGCGAACGTGGACGCTTGGAGTTTCCGGATAGATATATGTCTTTTGATACTAATTTTCACAAAAGGCTTTCTGTAAAAATTTCGATGGATGATATTTATGAAATCATTTATCTGCTTCAAGGCAATGAAAAGAGAAAGAATGACCTGTATCGCCTTTTGTATGATGAAGAGGCTAAAATAGCCTATCAGGCAGCTTGGGTGTTGTCTCATTTGTCGAGAAGCGAAAATGAATGGTTGTATGATAAGCAACATGCGCTAATTGATGAGTCGATGAAATGTGCACACGAAGGAAAGCGTAGATTGCTGCTGACCCTGTTGTATCGTCAGCCTTTGGAAACACCCCCACGAGTAGATTTTCTTGACTTTTGTTTTGCTCAGATGATGGATGCGAATGTCTCGATAGCTGTGCGGGCACTGTCTATGAAAATAGCCTATGAGCTATGTCTGCCTATACCCGAACTGTTGGAAGAGATGAAAGCGATGTTAGAAATGTTGGATGAGCAAACTCTTTCTTCCGGTCTATGTGCCACTCGTAGGAACATATTAAAAGCGATGCACACCCGGACTTCTCTGCAAGACCTTTAAAAGAAG
>CAZSWS010000077.1:0-12455 GCA_964610765.1 uncultured Parabacteroides sp. | reverse complement strand
ATCGGCTCACAGCTGTGAGCCGATTAGTTGTCCCCTCTTTTTTTATTAAATAGGTGTAGATTGTTCAGAGCTTTTCCGGACTGATATTATAAATGATTCGTTTCTTCAATTGATAAATTCATGTGCTTTTTTTCGAATAATCCGGGAAATACTAGGATTAAAGCACCTATTTTACGTATATTAGCCGATTGTTTAGTGTCAAATTTTAAAACTCTCTATACACATGCGTACTTTTTTAATCAACTTTATTGAACAAACTCAAGGAACAGATGCAAACACCGGGTTCAATTCTATGGCCCAAGTTGTGAAAGACTTTATTCATCAATTTTTGCAGCAAATCGGAATAGGTGAAGGGTGGATAGATTTTGTTAATTTCCTTATACTACTTACGGCAGCAACCCTCGTAGTAGTGGCTTTGCAAAAACTAGTCAACTTTCTACTTACCATCATACTTAGGCGAGCATACAAAATCAGTCATTTGTCTTTTTTGGACTATGCCATAAAAAATAAATTCCCGCACTATTTGGGGATGGTCATTCCTTATACATTTGTGGTTACTTCCATTCCGGCCATATTCTCTTCTTATCCGTCTTTAAAAGACTTGATGCTGAAACTAGCAGACATATACATGGTCTTTATGATTATTTGGACCATTATGTCGATTGTTCGTTCATTTGGAGATGTGCTGCAAGACAAGGATTCCTTTAAAGGCAAACCGATGCAGAGCTACATGCAGGTTATACAAATTATTTTCGTCATCATTGGAGCCATCAGCATTTATTCCATCTTGACCGGTAAAAGTGCCACTGCGTTTTTTGCCGCCATGGGAGCTGCGTCAGCCGTAGTCATGTTGGTCTTCAGCGATACAATAAAAGGGTTTGTGGCCAGCATTCAACTTTCAAGCAATAATATGTTGATGATTGGAGACTGGATTACGATGAGCAAATACGGTGCAGACGGAAATGTTGCCGAAATTAACCTGACTACAGTAAAAGTTATCAACTTTGACCGTACCATCACAACAATCCCTACCTATTCACTTATTTCTGATTCGTTTCAAAACTGGCGAGGAATGCAGGAGTATGGAGCTAGAAGATTCACCCGTTCACTGAATATCAATCAGTCTGACATTACTTTTTTGAGTAAAGAGGAATTGGAAGAAATGAAAAAGATTGTTGGGTTGAAAGATTTCATCACCCAGAAGCAAGCAGAATATGATACGTTTAACAAAAAAATCAATGCTGACGGGAGTACTGAATTAAATGAGCTACGCATTACAAACTGCGACCTGTTTGTACAATATGCAATCTGGCAATTAAAAAACAGTCCATACATTCAGCAAAATGCCACATTGCTAGTCAGGACCTTAGCTCCTGCTGAAATGGGACTACCTGTTCAGGTCTATGCATTTACGAATACCTCTGTATGGGCACAATATGAAATGATTGTTACAGAAATCATGAATCGTTTGATGGGTTCACTCCCCTATTTCAAACTGCGCATATTCACCAATACAGCCGCTGACGATTATATTGTCTATTTGAAAAAAGACCAGGAACTGCCAAGCTCAGAGAAGCAAGAGAACAAACCTGCTCAAAATTAAGGCAACTATTCATTGATTTAATATTTGCAAATGCAATGGATTATATAGAATTAAGATTCAGTTACCAATCAACTGTTCCGGCGGAAATATTAAATGACGTTTTAGCAGGCGAACTCAGCGACATAGGCTATGAAGCTTTTACTGAAGAAGCTCAAAGTCTATTAGCTTACATTCGCCAAGACGCATTCAATAAAGAACTGCTAGAGCAAACACTAGTAAACTTTCCGCTGACCGATGTCAAGTTTGACTATACCACGCAAACCATTGCCGGAAAAAACTGGAATGAAGAGTGGGAGAAAAACTATTTCAAACCGGTTATCATAGATGATCGCTGCCTAATAAAAGCGTCCTTTCACGAAGTGGATCAACCTTATGAATACACAATATTGGTCGATCCAAAGATGGCTTTTGGTACAGGTAATCACGAGACTACCCGCCTGATGTTGAAAGAACTGCTTGTCACCGACTTAACGAATACTACGGTATTGGATATGGGCTGTGGGACTGCTGTTCTTGCTTTACTAGCTGAGAAGAGAGGTGCTAAAGAGATTGTCGGGATAGATATTGATGAAAGTGCTTATGAAAATGCGCTGGAAAACATCCGCCGCAATCAATCCACGCGCATTGAGGTTAGAGCGGGTGGATCTGAAATGATTCATGCAAAAGAATCGTTTGATTATATTTTCGCTAACATCAACCGGAATATCCTTATACAAGACATGAAGGTATATGCCGACCACCTAAAAAGCGACGGAAAGCTCTATCTCAGTGGATTTTACAAAAGTGACATCCCCGCCATTACTGAAGCTTGCGAAGCAAACAGTATGGAAGCTTCTGAAGTCAATTCAGACAATCAATGGGCATTAGTGCGTGCTACAAAGAAAAAATAATTCCTAAAAATTAAACTAACTATTCATTTTTGCGGTTATGTATATATACAATCAATTTAATAATGGTGCAATATGAAAAACGAAAACACTAAGACAATCGTAGGAGTAGCAATAGGAGCAGCAGTAGGTGCAGCCTTGGCTTATCTAATTGTATCTGACAAAAAAGAAGACTGGATTAGAAGTGCCGCACAACTAGCTGAGAAAATTAAGTATGGTGTAAGTGACACGTACGAAAAATACAAATCCAGAGGCTAAATTGCCTATTAAATAACATACACTAGATGGATAATCAACCGGAAAACATATTTAGCAAAATAAAAAATGACTTAACTGAATACATTGAGGTTAAGTTTGCCTATTTCAAACTAAGCAGTTATGAAGGGATAGCCAAACTTGTATCTATCCTTTCTTTCCAACTGGTTCGAATTTTACTTGCGCTGTTTTTCTTTTTATTCATATTCTTATCCCTTGGTTTCTTCTTAGGAGAAATCTTAAACAGTAATGCGCTTGGCTTCTTCATAGTAGCAGGTATATATGCGTTGGTTATTGGTCTGATGGTCTATTTCCAGAAAGACATTCAGCAAAAGATTAAAAATGGAATGATTTCTACCCTAATGAACATCAACGAGGAAGGAAGCAGTCCGCAGTCCACAATAAATAAAAACGAGGATGATGAAGAGCCCACATGATATACTTATTGAGGAAAAGCTAAAGCTTCAACTAAAAGCGAATTTGCTTGAAAAACGCTTAAAGGATGACTTCAACTACTTGAACAGCAACTCAAGAGACATCTTAATATCCTCGGCCGTTACGTTGCTCAGACCTGCCAAAAGCAAGCATCCTAAAAGTGTAATGCCGCACTCAGTCGAAAAGAAAAGCGACAAAGGGATTTTGGGGGTTATATCAGATTATTCTCCTATTGTCTGGGACTTCATGAAACCGATGATTCTAGCATGGGGCGTTCGTTCTTTCAGAAGTATGATAACGCATACATTTTCTCCTAAAAAGAAGCGTAAATCAAAATAACAGTCAAGTGCAACTTGAAAACTATAAACAGTTGACTTAGCTTAAAAAGCTATAGTTAAATGCTCTTTTCTCACACAAAAAAGGCTTTTAGTTTGTTTATCCTAGCATACAAGCGTGCATTTTATGTTTTTTCAAACAATCGGAAGATATATAACATTATTTCACGTGTATAATTTTACACATTATTGGAAATTATTGTAAGTTTGTATCGGAATTTAAAAAATCAGTCGAACGAAGCGACTGAATATACAATTCGCATCCACTTTGCTATATTTATGCTTATTATCTGCATGTACTACCCCTTGTGGATGTTGAAGAGTAAAAACACTGATTCTATAGATAAATATGTATATTATTAATAAATCTCAAAATTATTTTACAAGATGAGCAAAATTAAAGTTGGTATTAACGGATTTGGCCGTATTGGTCGTTTGGTTTTCCGTGCAGCACAAACAAGAAATGACATTGAAGTAGTTGGTATTAATGACCTTATCGATGTTGACTACATGGCTTACATGTTGAAATATGACACAATTCATGGTAAATTTCAAGGAACAGTTGAAGCTAAAGACGGAAAGTTAATCGTAAACGGAAACGTTATTCGCGTAACTTCTGAAAGAAATCCAGCCGATCTAAAATGGAATGAAATAGGTGCAGAATATATCGTTGAATCTACCGGTCTATTCCTTACCGAAGAAAAAGCACAAGCACACATTGATGCAGGTGCAAAATATGTTGTAATGTCAGGTCCTTCAAAAGACGACACTCCAATGTTCGTATGCGGTGTTAACTTAGACGCATATAAGAAAGGTACTAAGTTTGCATCTAACGCTTCTTGTACTACAAACTGTCTAGCTCCTATCGCTAAAGTACTGAACGATAAATTTGGTATTAAAGACGGTTTAATGACAACAGTTCATGCAACTACAGCTACTCAAAAAACAGTGGATGGTCCTTCAGTTAAAGACTGGAGAGGTGGTCGCGCTGCTGCCGGAAACATCATTCCTTCATCAACAGGTGCAGCTAAAGCAGTAGGTAAAGTTATCCCTGCATTGAATGGCAAACTAACAGGTATGTCTATGCGTGTTCCTACACTTGACGTTTCTGTCGTTGACTTAACCGTTAACTTAGAGAAACCTGCAAAATACGAAGAAATTTGCGCAGCTATGAAAGAAGCCTCTGAAGGCAGCTTGAAAGGCATCTTAGGATACACTGAAGACGCTGTTGTTTCTTCAGACTTCATCGGTGATCCTCGCACTTCTATCTTTGACGTGAAAGCCGGTATCGCCTTGACAGACACATTCGTTAAAGTTGTATCTTGGTATGACAACGAGTGGGGATTCTCAGTAAAATTACTAGACCTTATCTCTCACATGGCTAAAGTAAACGCTTAATCAGTTCTCATAAGAACTATTAAATAACAAAAGCCGCATTCCTAAGGGGATGCGGTTTTTTTATATCTTTGTAGGGATGAATTCACCGTATGAACTGATTACTGTCTTAGGACCTACAGCTTCCGGCAAAACACCTTTTGCAGCTGCCTTGGCCGAACGAATTAACACCGAGATTATCAGTGCTGATTCCAGACAGGTATATCGCTCGATGGATTTAGGAACAGGTAAAGACTTAAATGAATACGTGGT
Source organism: uncultured Parabacteroides sp. (assembly GCA_964610765.1). GTDB lineage: Bacteria > Bacteroidota > Bacteroidia > Bacteroidales > Tannerellaceae > CAZSWS01. The sequence goes on along the minus strand of CAZSWS010000077.1, from coordinate 7,293 downwards.
GAATGGTAAACAAATCCCCTACCACCTCATTGATATTTGCGAACCCGGAACAAAATATAACCTATTTCGCTATCAGCACGACTTTCACAAAGCCTATAAAAGCATTCAAGACAAACAGAAACTTCCCATACTATGTGGAGGAACCGGCATGTATATAGAAGCGGTACTGAAAGGGTTTCAACTTTTAGACGTACCGGAAAATCCGGAGCTCCGAGAATCATTGAGAAGCAAAACATTGGAGGAACTGGAAGCCATCCTTTCAACCTACAAAACACTCCACAATAAAACGGATGTTGACTCAGCCCAACGAGCTATCCGTGCCATAGAAATAGAAGAATTTTACAGACAATCGCAACCGGAAAAGAATGTTTATCCGCCTATTCGCAGCCTAACAATTGGCTTACACATTGGTCGTGAAGAGCGAAGAAGCAAGATATCGAACAGACTCCGGGCACGTTTGCAGGAAGGAATGATTGATGAAGTAGATTCCCTAATCCGGACTGGAGTAAAACCGGAAGACCTAATTTACTACGGACTGGAGTACAAGTTTTTAACTTTATACCTTCTGGGAGAGCTCAAGCTGGAGGAAATGATAGAGAAGCTGGAAATAGCTATTCATCAATTTGCGAAGCGACAAATGACCTGGTTCAGGGGTATGGAGAAAAGAGGCATCAAGATACACTGGATTGAAGCAGGTTTGCCTACTGAAGAAAAAATAGAACAAACGATGAAATTATTAACGAAACAAACGAACATATAACAATGTACACAATAGAAAACCTTACAAAAACAGATAACTTCTTTTTACTGGCCGGTCCATGTGCCATCGAAGGAGAAGACATAGCTATGCGCATTGCTGAAAAAATCACTACGATTACTCAGCGACTACAGATACCTTATGTTTTTAAAGGCTCATACAGAAAAGCTAATCGTTCGCGCATCGATTCTTTTACCGGTATTGGAGACGAAAAAGCATTAAACATATTGCGTAAGGTAGGAGAAACATTTGGTGTTCCAACAGTAACAGACATCCATGACCCTAATGAGGCTGAACTTGCCGCCGGCTATGTAGATATTTTACAAATCCCGGCATTCTTGAGTCGTCAAACAGAACTGCTCATTGCCGCAGCCAAAACAGGCAAAATAGTGAATATAAAGAAGGGGCAGTTTCTTTCTCCTGAAGCCATGCAGTTTGCAGCAAAAAAAATAACAGACAGTGGCAATACAAACGTCATGCTCACTGACCGGGGCACTTCCTTTGGATATGGAGACCTCATTGTTGACTACCGGGGCATCCCCACTATGCAACAATTTGGTTTTCCCGTCATTATGGACGTTACACACTCCTTGCAACAACCCAACCAACCATCCGGCATCACCGGAGGTAATCCTGCAATGATTGAAACCATCGCACGGGCTGCCGTTGTAGTTGGCGCTGATGGTTTGTTTATAGAAACCCATCCTGACCCGGCAAATGCCAAATCAGATGGAGCAAACATGTTGCATTTAGACAAACTGGAAACCTTATTGGAGCGACTTGTTCAAATCCGACAAGTCATTAATGGGTTTGCTAACTAAACAAGCCTATTAGCTGCTTCCTAACGTCCGCTTGCTGAAACCATACGACTGATTTCGCGATTCGTCTGGGCTGCCTCCAGCAGGTCCTCTAATGTAAAGTGCATCTTATATTGCCAATAATGTTGTGCTTCTGCCGGAATATTAATCCTTTCGGCTTTTACATCCGGATTACGGATGTTTTCATCAAAAGACAGCCAATCCTGCAAGGGCAGAATAGCCAGCATAGCCGGCGAAGAAAGATGATTAACTATGATTTGCCTACATAGCTCGCCGGAACACTGCTCAGGGGCTTCACCTGTTTTCCATAATACTTCATTGTAATACTGCTGTGTCAAGGCTTTGTTTTCTTCCCACCATAAGCGTATTGTTGACATATCATGCGTAGAAGTAGTACAAACACTGGCATAGGGGATTTGATAAAGCGGAGTAAAAAGCAGTTCTTTAACCTTTGGCATCCGTTCAATCTCTAAACTAAGAATTTGCAAGTCGTGCATGACTTCAGGTACACAATTGGGAATCATACCCAGGTCTTCTCCACAAACCAACATGCGGGTAGCATCAATAATATCCGGAAGTTTTTGCATTGCAGACTCTTTCCAGAACCAATCATGACGTTCATAAAAGAAATGGTCGTACAAGCGATTATATATTTCCTGATCTTTTTCACTTAAATCTTTATATGAATACGTGAACTGTGCCGTAATACGAGGATGCAGTTTCTGAGGCTCGCGTTTATCTCGTACAAACAATACTTCGTTGCACAACGAGAAGAGTCCGTCACGTATTTCCATGCTTTTACTATCTGTTTTGCCTTGAAATAGTTTCTGTATTTTCTCTTGTGTATTGCAAGTTGCATTCAACTCATACCGTCCATAGGCTATTGAGTGCATATAAGCATGAATTACTTCTTGCTTATGCTTCCCGAAAATCTCATACAAATACTGTTCGTGAATATAAGGAGAGGTCATTCGTTCGATATCCAAACGCAACCCTCTGCCACGCAGTTCATCTTCGGTATAGGGTAGTGCCGGACTAAAATAGCCCAACAGTCCTTGAACGGAGGATATTGGTATTTCCCAAATCCTAAAAAAGCCCAAGATATGATCAATACGGTAAGCATCAAAATAATCGGCCATCTTGCGAAATCGTTGCTTCCACCATCGATAACCATCTTTAGCCATTTCGTCCCAATTGTAAGTTGGGAAGCCCCAGTTCTGACCATACACCGAAAAATCGTCCGGTGGAGCACCGGTCTGCACATCCAAGTTGAAAAGATGAGGTTCAATCCAGGCTTCAACACTTTGAGAGTGAATGCCAATGGGTATATCTCCTTTAAGTATCACACCTTCCTGATGTGCATAATCACGCGATTCACTCAGTTGAATATGCAACAAATACTGTGTAAAAAAGTACCCCTTCACACCTAAATCTGCCTGTTTATCAGCAGCTATCAGCTCTTTCAACCTGCTTTCATCATACGTAACATGCTCGCCCCATAAGCGCCAGTTGAGTGTTCCATACTTATCTCGCAAATAAGAAAAGCAAGCATATGGGAAAAGCCAATATTCATTTTGCGTATAAAAAGTCTGATAACCTTTTGTTTTACACACCTTACTCCCTTGTTCAGTATATAAATCAGCGATATAACGCTCCTTGAGTGCTAATGCTTTTTCATAATCAACAGCAGACAATGCATTCAGCTCAGCAGCTTCACGGGTATATGCTTCAGCTTTCACCCGATCATTCAAAGGCAGTGACTTCAAGTTTAAATACAAAGGATGCAACGCATACGTTGAAATAGCTTTGTACGGATAAGAATCAAGCCACGTGCGTGTGATAGTTGTATCATTTATGGGCAATAGCTGGATAACTTTCAAGCCGGTTAACTTGCTCCAATCTACCAGCTTTTTCAAATCTAAAAAGTCGCCAACTCCAAAGCTGTCTTCCGAACGAAGAGAAAAAACAGGTATCGCTACTCCGGCAGTTTTCCAAAACAACCCCTTGCATGCATAGGTCAATGAAACGACACACGTGGTATGTTGGACTGTTAGCAAAAGCAAATCGTTTAAATACCTATTCTCAGCATCTTCCCAATGTATTGCCGCTTTGCTTTTTTTATCACGTATAAGAAGTTTATATGAAAATCCTGAATTAAGTTGCTGTCTGTTGATGCTTAATTGCCAAATACCTTGTCCTAAATAATGCATGGGGAGTGCTGCTTCCGGCACCCAATCACCCAGCATGCTTATCGAACCGCAAAGAGTTACCTCTTGCTCTGCAGAAGCATAAGGACAGTAAACAGAAAACAACAATGCTCCGGGATATTGCTGAAAAGTTGGTTGAGATGAATGAGCAAAAAAGACATCCGTAAAAGCAGATGAATCGAAGTATTTCTGCTGAGGTACTTCATACCAGTGGTCATTCACTATATAGCTTTCACCTTTCATCAACAGCAGTAAGTGGGGTATTCGATGTTCATTCCGAACAACTTGCTCTCCTTCTTTCACCACATAGTTGTATTCCAGCAAGCCTTCCTGCTCTATATCAACTTCCAAGAACCATCTATCAGATGCAATGCAAACCATTTCATGTGCTTTTTCCACGTCTCTGTCTCCAAGCACTGATGTCGTTCCGGACACACAAATCCTTTGCCCCCATTGCGTCTGATAATTGAGGTGTAATTGTATCTTCATATCAAAAACAGATTTATCAACTTCATACAAAGCTAACCCTCTTTACAATCAATAAGTCTAAATGAAATGTTAAAAGAAAGCATTCACCCGGTTTCACCCCTCGACTGCTGATAATAACGATGGGCATTAGTTAGCAAAGAAGAACTGATATTCGTTCAATGACTATTTATCTGTCAGAAAGTCAACCATCTGATGAATAGCTCTGACACAGGCTTCGCAAAAGGGTGCATAGTCGCGCATCATACAATGGTCAGAAGGTCGGTAAATACCTTTCGACACATAGCCTCCCCCTTCAAAGACTCCCAGTTGGTCTTTATATGGATTAGTCAAAGGCGTAGGTACCGGTATGCCTTTAGGTAAAAGGTCTTGCCACTTTGATTCGAAATTGATTAAGGTAGTAATATTGGGTTCCCAGGGTTCAATGGTCAACGTGTAAAAATCATCATAAGCTACTTCCGATGAGAAATATTCGTCAGCCAACCCTCCAAAGCTATGACCTAGCTCATGCACAAAGATGTCGGCTGTTTGAGGATGGTCTGCCGTTCCAATCGCATAATTATTATACATCCCTCCTCCTCCATATTTATCAGTATTGACCAACACATAGATAGCATCACAAGGCACATTCGCTACCGCATCTTTAATCGACCGCATATCTTTTGTCGTCAAATATCGCTCTATTCCAAATGTGTAATATCCTGAGTTAAGTGCTGTATTCTTAAAAACACCGTTTCCTGAGATATCCGTTCCGGACTCTTCAGAAGGAACAGCCACGGCACGCACATTAAAATCACTCTTCCGAACATCAAAAGGAGGAGTCTTGAATAGCGATTCCGTAAAACGTCGGGCATCAGCAAAAAACTTATCTTTTTCCTCAGCTGTATATCCTTCAGCTATAAAGACAAAGTCTACCTTTTCTGAAGAATCACCTTGCAGCAATATTTCATCTACCGGATAAACAGGCAGCGGGCTTTTATCAATATCTATACTTGACGGGTCGATATCAACAGTTAGCAACACGCCAAACTCTCCGCTTTTCCTATCACGCCCCGTGATAAGTAGCTGCACTTCTTGCTTCGGAAAAGGGACTGACATACTATTTGTCCACGATTGCGTTTGTTTAGCTGCTTGCTCTGTCGTCAGCCACTCTTCGAAAAGCGTGTTAAATCCGCGCGAATAAATCAACACATTCGTTTTCTTGTCATATACTTCCACATAGTATCCGCCATAATTAAACGTATCAATCAGGTTTTTGACCGGACCACTCCAGATAGGCTCTTCACGCAACTGCTCAAGTGCAGCCCACTGGCCATCTGCATTTCCTATAAGTGAAAAGTCAACACGAAGTGATTTCTTTTCAAAATACTGCGCATACTCCGGAGTCTCTTGAGCAATGAGTATAAATAGTGGTAGAGCTATCCCAAAGAAAACAATTAAGGATCGACGATACATGCTTTGTGTCATAGACTTATCTTTAAATAGGTTTATCACAAAAATAAGCAAACAATATCAATTCAACTCACGTTTTTTTCAGACAAAAGTGCACTGTATTAAAATTTTTCGATATAGCTTTGCATTTTTAAATACATAATTATTATAACAATGAAAAATTTCCGTACTTGTTTAGTCATTCTAATGGCTACTTTACTGTTGCCATTAGCGGCTATCTCACAAAATAAAAATGAGCTAACAAACTCTACCAACATAGGGAGTGTGAAATATAAAGACTTCCGAATAGCCCTCGGCGGAGGATATGCTCACCGGTTAGGAAAAATCATGAAAATAGATAGTGATATTGACAAACTGTCAAGAGACCTTCGAAGCGGATATAACATTGACCTAGACGGGCAATACTTCTTTAAAGAAACATGGGGATTAGGATTAAGCTTGAACTATGCAGCTTCTTCAGTTAGTGCAAACAACATTCATATCCCGGGTATGGGAGGAGCTGATAAGTTTAAAGAAACAAACTCATTTGTTTATTTTGGTCCAACCTTCTCGGCACGTCATGAGTTTAACAATTTTCTATTACTTGCTCATATTGGTGTAGGTCCGCTATTATATCATGTAAAAGATGATTTGGATGGACGCGATTATACACTAAGTAAAGTAGTCTTTGGTGCACAAACAAGTGTTTCACTTGAGTATAACGTATCTGATCAGATAGGCTTAGGACTAAAAGCCAGCATCATTGGGGGTAGCATTAAGCTTGACGGCATGGATGGGCGCATGAATGTTTCCAACCTATCAATTGGTGCCTACATCAGCTTTAAGACCTGGAAATAAACAACCTAACTACAATTCATAATGAAAGCCGATAATTACAAACCTATAGATTTAACAAACAAACTGTATATCAAGAATATGGTTTGTAATCGGTGCATTATGGTTGTGGAAGAGGAGTTAAAAAAGCTACACATTTCACCTTTAAGTGTCGAATTGGGTGAGGTAACGCTTGCTGAAAACATGACTGAAGAACTTAAGGAGAGTATACGTACCGTACTTGAACCTTTAGGATTCGAACTGATTGACGACAAACGCGTTCGTATTGTTGAGCAGATAAAGAACCTCATTATCGACTTGGTTCATCATAAAGACAACCTGCTTAAAACGAATCTGTCCGACTATTTGACTAATCAAATTCATCACGACTACAGCTTTTTAAGCAAACTCTTTTCTGAAGTAACCGACACAACAATTGAGAAATACTTTATTGCCCAAAAGATAGAACGAGTAAAAGAGCTACTTGTTTATGATGAACTCTCACTTAAAGAGATAGCCGAACTGCTTAACTATTCAAGTGTTTCTCACCTTAGCACCCAGTTCAAAACAGTCACCGGCATGACACCTACCTATTACAAGAGCATCAAGGGGCATAAAAGGAAAACACTTGACCAAGTTTGAATAGAAAGATATAAATCTAATCCATAATTCTATAAAGCATTTCTACACCTTTCACCCTAACTTTGCTAGTCAACTAGTAAAGGAGGTGATATATGGTAAAGAAAGATACAACTATAAA
>CAZSWS010000076.1:0-12497 GCA_964610765.1 uncultured Parabacteroides sp. | reverse complement strand
TGATATGATGATCTATATAGAGACTCTTCATGGAAATATCTTGCTTAGGTAGGTTATATTCAATATTTTCCTGTTTAGCATGTTCAAGAAAGCTAGAGCAAATTTCCATGACGAACTCATAGATATTGGTTTCCTCCACTTCTAACGCCATAGAGTTGCTTTCTACACTTCTGAAGTCCATTAGTTCATTGACTAAATTTAATAACCGTTGTGCATTTCCGTGTAGAATACGGTAATAATACTCCTTAAGACCTTCACTTCTTAATCTATCAACAACCCCAATGATGAGTGATAGCGGGGTTCTGAAGTCATGCGAAATATTTGTGAAGAAGCGCAGTTGTGCTTCATGGATGCTCTCTCTCTTGCTTTTTTCAACCCCTTCTAAATATAATTGTATGCTTAGTTTTTTCTTTTCAGTATAGTATCTATACATAAAAAAGACACCTAATAAGAATAGTAACAGATATCCTGTATAAGCCGGCCAGCTAAACCAAGGAGCGGTTTTTCTTTTGATATTTATTTTTGTGGGGCTTGTGCTCCATACGCCATCATTATTGGCTGTTAGAATTTCAAAAGTATATTCTCCTGCAGGAACTTTAGCATAAGAGGCTAGCCTATTTGTAGACTCAACAGTGATCCATCGTTTGTCATATCCTTTAAGCCGGTATTTGAATTTGTTTTTTTCTGACAATAGATAGTTATCAGAAGAGAATTTGAATGAAAAATTGGCTTGGTTATGAGTCAAAAGAATCTTGTTTTTTGTGACATCATATACTTCAGATAGTTTCGTTGGTATATTATCAATCATAAAGTCTGTGAGAAAAGCTTTCGCTTCAGTGGTATTATCCTTTAAATTGTTTTTTTCAATTATTGAAAACCCACTTGTACCCCCAAAGTATAATAAGTCGTTTTTTCCTTGATAAGCTGCCAGTGGATAATAGACTAAGCCTTGTGTCCCATCATGTTCGTCATATTGTGAATAGAGCTTATTAGCTATATCGTACTTAAATAGCCCATTATCTGTACCAATCCAGATGGCATGATTAGAATCATAAAGCAAACTATATATGGAGGATGTGTTATAGTTTAAAACTTCGTCATGTATCTCCGATGAGGCATTTTGAATATTATATTCAATCAATCCTTTTCCTGTAGTTCCTATCCAAAGATTATCCATCATATCAAGACAAAAAGTTTGCCCATTAAATGAAGTGTTTTTAGAAACAATAATTTCTTGCGTTTCTTTAGTATTCACGTTCATTCTGAAAAGCTTTTGCCTGGTGAGTATCCACAGGTTATTGTTTTTATCACGAAGCATATCAAAAATGAATTGTTCAGAATTATCTTTTGATAGGTTGTAATGTTGAATAGAATGGTCTTTGTATGAAAGGAAAGAAATTCTAGTACTTTGTTCTTGATAAGCAATCCAGATACCGGCATCTTTTTCTTCAACTAGTTTTCTAATATTGTTTACAATCAATGAACCATCCGGGTTATTTCCATCTTTTTGGAAGTTTTTGAAAGATAATGTTTTCGTATCTAAGCAATCTATACCTCCTCGAAAGGTTCCAATCCACAGTTGATTTTTATTGTCTAAGATTAATGATTTGATATTGTTGTTGCTTAGTGATTTAATCCCTTCCCGGTGGACAAAATAATCAAACTTTTTTGTTTCTTTATTCATCCGATTAAGTCCTCCACCTTCCGTACCAATCCATAAGTATTCGTCATCCTCTACAAATGCACTGACTGTAGAATTATTTAATTGTTCAGGCTTTGATATATAGGTTTTAAAAGGCGACTTTTCATCTAGGTTAACATAGCATAGCCCACCGGCATAGGTTCCAATCCATAAATTTCCTTTTAGGTCTTCTTTTATAGTCCAGATTGAATTATTGGGCAATGAAAAACGGCTATTGGGTTTGTGTTCTACTTGTGTAATATTCCGGGTAGTTTGGTCTAAAATGAATAAACCCCGTATGGATGCAATCCATATAGAGGCATCTTTTGCAATATGAATTTCACGCATCAAGTTGTTTTTACCCAGTGGAATCAGGAATGAGTCCTCAATTTGCAATGTTGTGAGGTCTATTTTTAAAAGGTTTCGGTTATTTGCAATTACCCATAGTTTTCCTTTGTCGATAGTTGCATAAGTGATAATGTCAAGCGACTGAAGTATGGACTCTTGTTTTTGTTTTAATACAATTTCTTGTTTGCCATAATCATATCTATATAATACGCCATAATTACTTAGTAAAAAAAGCTCATTGGTTTCTGATGGTAAGATATGACGGATATTATCTATTTGTTTTCCCTTATATGTTGGGTGTATAATTTCGAGTGTTGACATATCCAAGACTCCCCAGTGCTTACTAGATAACTGAACCCACAGTTCTCCTTTTGAGCCAATAGAAACTTCATGAATATTGTTTTTTATTAGTCGAGTAAACGACTCTGAATCATTAGCGTATATATAGAGACCATCATTAGTAGCTACATAAAAATTATTATCTCCATCTACTACCATATCGTTAAAGATCCATTCAATAGAAGTAGACCATTCAGGAAATGACGTGTAAAAGCGTTTATATTCATAACCATCAAAACGATATAATTCATAATCCATCATAATCCATACGAAACCGTCTTTGTCATGTACAATTTCCTTAACACCATCATAATAAAATCCTCCTTCAGGTGAAAGCGTATGAAAGGTATAATTATGGATACCGGCCAGTGTCTCAACAAGGTGAAAGCAGGATAATAAAATAATGAAAATGACTTTATTTTTCATCTGTTATTATTGATTTAAAAGAGAGGTTTATGACAGCCTATGAAGTGTAAAACTATAAAAAACCAAATCCCAATCCAAATAAAAATCTACTCATGTTTTTGGACTAAGCATTGAAGGTGTATTCCTCACTAAGTGAGGCGGTTGTGTAAGATAGAAACAGAGGCTTTAGAAAAATCTAAAGCCCCTGTTTTTATTATGTAATGGTTTAGCTTAATTGAATACAGGATTTTTAATCTTTCGTTCCTAAATAGAATTCAGCTATTTGCACGGTTGACCTAGCAGAAGGATCCCATTTTGTAAATTCAACTTTTACATATCTATACGCTGAATCTGCAAAAACTGCATTACCTGTTTCAATCTTATTTTGATCTTCTACGTCAGGTAGATTAAGTTTTTCAGCAATCAGTGTAAAGTTGCTACCATCATTACTTCCATAAATGCTTGCTTGGAGAAGTCTGGCTGCTACAGGAGTTGAAGCTCTATGTCTTAACCTCATGTAGTTGAAAGTTTGCTTTTCTTGCATATCAACAATGAAGTAAACACTTTCACCCGGTTGAACCGTGATGCCATCATAGCTCTTACCCGGTTTAACTAACGATAGACATGAAGAATAATTATTGTCTATATGACTGTTTGCGGCATTAATAATTGCGGCGTCATCAGGTCTATTGTGTGACTGTGTAGAAGTCCATTTTGCTCGATCCAAATCAGTATACACTGTTCTGCGCTCTACAATAGTGACATTCACGGTTAATTTAAACTGAGGAAATGCTTTTGACCATATATTGATTGCTGTTTCGCCTAATTCTAAACCGGTAACTTTTCCGTCAGCCGATATGGAAATAAGGTCTTTATTAACAGCTTCATACATAAGTGTTCGGTCTATTCCTTCATCTAAGGTTATGATAATTTCTTTAGATAAATCAAACGTTCTTGTTTGCTGTACTTCAAAATTAGCTCCTTCCTTCGTTGCTTTTAATCCATCCAAGCGAACTTCAACTTTTACATTTTTAAAGAAGCCGGATTCATCGTCAGGCTGAATTATCAGTGCTCCATAACCTTCTGACTTAGGGGTTAGTTCTCCACTTTCGTTAATAGTAAAGATATTATCAGCAGCCCCTCTGAATATTAATTTTCTTTCTAAGCTTTCCGGCTTGGTGGATGCCTGTAGCTTTTTTACTCCTTCATTGAGTTTAATGACTACTCCTTCTTCACCATTAGCTAGTGTTTTAATTTGCGGATCTTCTATTATTATTTCTGTTACCCTATCTATATTATTGTCATCTGAACAGCTTGCAGTTATAAAGCTGAAAAAAATGATTGTTGTGAGGGCTTTTAAATATGATGAGTTTATTCTCATGACTATTTTAATTTAATTGTTAATATCTTATGGCTCTTAATATCCCGGATTTTGGACAAGTTTTCCACTACTATTAATAACATCATTTTCTGGTAATGGGTACAGATAGTAGGCTTTTAACCAAGGACGTGTTTCTATCGCTCTTAATTTATAGAACTCTCTTTCACCATTCTTCTCTGCGTCAATATTCATGCCATAAACTACGCCGCCTTGCGCATCGTCTCCTTTGTCTGCAACCATCCACCTTCTAACGTCAAAGTAGCGTTGTCCTTCAGTAGCCAGCTCAATTCTGCTTTCTCTTTGGATCATTTTTCTTTGTAATTCCTTATTGCCAATTATTTCCGGATAGCTAACTTCAATATTTGGAATTCCTGCACGTTCTCTAATTTGATTCCAGTATAACTTAATGTTCGGATCTTGCGGATTAACTTCATTTAATGCTTCAATATAAAGCAAATAAAATTCAGCCAATCTAAATATAATCTGAGGTCTATAATGACTGCTGCTTGTACCCGAAGTGTTCAGTGTCGTGCGTGGTAGTCTTTTGTACAAACCGTATCCTGTCCATGAATAGTCTCCTCCAACATTCTGGTCAGAAGGATGATTACCATGACCTTTATTGAACTTAATGATTGAGTTATCACCTGTTCCTGATGTCATATGCCATCTTCTGCCGTGGAAGAAAATCGTAGCATAAAAGCGAGGTTCTCTTTGTACCCACATATTGTATGTTTCCGTTTTGATTTGTCCGCTAGGATCTTGACCGGGCGAGCAAAAACCAAAACTGCCACCAACATTGGGATCGCCATTATATCCTTTATAAATAGGAGAGTCTTTAATTGTTTTTCCATCCGTCATATAGAAAGCATCAACAAGGCTTTGGGTAGGTCCCATGCTTTGATATCCTTTATATACAGACTTAGGTGTGTTTCGTCCATCATAGTTTCCTCCGGTACCTGAACTACCACTGCTTCCCCATGCATTTCTGGGGTTAGCCCATATTATTTCCGGGTTGTCAGTTGGAGTAACAAAAAGCTTATAGAAGCTTTCTTCTGCTAATAAATTTCCTTCTTTGTCTTCTACTCTAAACAGCTTATAGTGTTTTTTCGAAAATTCAATAAATGCTTTTAAGGCTTCTACTGCTTTTTTCCATTTAGAATCGTCTTTGTCAGGGAAAATTCTCTTACCATCTTTATTTGTAAGAGCCATGGCTTCTTCATAGCCCCCATTCAGTAGAGGAGAAGATACGATTACCCATAATTTAGCTCTGATTGCCATAGCAATAGCTTTTGAAGGCATACCTAACTTGTAGGGGTCTGTATTGGTTGTCGGAAGACCACCGTCTGTTTGGTCAATAATCTCTGTCAGCTCTTTGTCGATAAACTCAGCAACTTCATCTATTGAAGCACGTTCAAACGAGTTTAAGTCCGGTTGATTGTGATCTACCGATTTGTCCATAATGGGTACAGCACCATATAATTCAAGCAGAAGATAATGATAGTATGCTCTGTAAAATTTAGCTTCAGCATACATCTTTTTAAATTCATCTTCGTCAATATACTCATTATCGCTAGGACCTCTGGAGGGTAGGGGAGCCGCTTTCTCCATAAATAGATTCGCTTGTCTAATATGCGTATAAATTCCCCAACGATGATGTCTATTGTCTTTTGCAACAATACCTCCTACTGCTTGTGCATGTCTCCATGAAATTTTCATTTCATCAGAAAGACCTGACCAAGGATTACTGGTTCCGCTAGGATCCCAAAACAGTTCAGCACTGTTTGGGGTTGCTTCCATGATTGTTCTGTGAAACTTTCTATAAAGAGGTGCATTGGTGAAAATCTGCTTCTCGTCTAGCTCGTCTGCCAGCTCTTTGTCCACATCTAAAAAGCTATTACAGCTACTGAATGTTACTCCTATTATAATAGGAATAATCATTGCCTGAAAGTATAATTTTATCTTTTTCATATAATGTTTGCTGTTTTTTTAAATAGTAACTTCTATACCAAATGTAAATTGTTTTGTTATAGGATATTTCATCCCCGAATCAGAAGAGCGTTGCTCCGGATCCCAAAATTTAATATTATCCCAAGTATGTAGATTATGTCCTTGTAGATATACCTTGAGTCTTTCTAAATTTAATTTTCGAACAAGTTTTTTATCAAACTCATAACCAATTTCTACGTCTTTAAATCTTAAGAAACTACCATCTCTCATCCACCAGGTACTGGTTCTGGTATTATGGTCGCGACCCACTTTTGAAATACGAGGGAATAAAACATCTTGACGAGGGCTTTCTTGACTCCATCTGTCTAATACAGCACTGTAAGCAGCCGATTCATCTAAGCTCGGAGAAAATGGATAGAATCTTCCGTTATCAGCTATATTTACACTCACGTCAAAAGCTCCTTGGAAGAAAACGCTGGCATAAAGTCCTTTATAGTCAGCAGAAAGTCCAAACCCATATACTCCTCTAGGGAATTTTGGTTTTGTCAGATCCCGTCCGTAGTCATAGTTGTTGATAACACCATCATTATTGCGGTCAACATATTTAATATCTCCGGGTTTCGGAGTGTTAAGACCTACCATCGGAGTAGGAAGCCCTTCTACTAGTTTATATATGGGGTTACCTTTAGCGTCAGAGGTTATAGTAAAGTCATTTATATCATATAGCCTTTCTGCTTGTAATACGCTAAATGTATTTAGTTCTTTACCTGTTTGGTTCATATAGTCATACGGTTGAAGAACCTCATCTCTTTCAATAATTTTATTTTTAGTATATGTGAAGTTCCCTAGATATGAAAGACGCACATCTCCAAACTTGCTTTCTCCTTTTAGAGAAACCTCAAATCCTTGGTTTTTCACTTGACCAAAGTTTTGGAAAGGATTTTGTCTAAAGCCTGTTACACTGGATACTGTGTTTCTTCGTAGCAGAATGTCCTCTCTCTTGTTATTGAAATAGTCCAGATTAATGCTTAGTTGTCCTTTCAATAAACTAAGGTCAACGCCTATGTTTCTTTTTAATTCCTCTTCCCACTTAAGTTCAGGTGCAGCTATACGTCCTTCATACAGTACTCCACTGGGTGCTCCAATATTTTTAGAACCACCTTCTACCCATCCACTGGAATAGCCTCCGGCTGCTTCTGTCCATGTTTCTTTAAATAAAAATCGGCTGGAACTAATTCTGTCATTTCCTGTAAGACCAATAGAAGCTCTTACTTTAAACTCGGGAACATATTCTTTCCATGGGAAAAAAGCTTCTTCTGCAAAGTTCCAGGCAAATCCGGCAGCAGGGAAAAATCCATATCTATTGCCTTTGGCAAATTGTTCACTACCTGTTACGGCAAAAGTCAAGTCTAACGAATATCGTCTGTCATATACGTATGAACCTTTTCCTACTACAGACTCTTTTCTGAAGGGTAACACATCATTATAATTGTTTTTGTTACCTTGATTGTCACTTCTATTATAGAGGAAATAACCACCTACTGAATGAACATCAGCGAATGTACGGTCATATTGAAGTTTTACTTCTGAGTATATGTTTCTGTACTCTCTTGTAAAAGAACCGCTAAGTGTTCCAAAGGGCACTTCTTCAACAATCTGGTCAAACACAAGAAGCCCATCTTCATCGCGGTCTTTTGCGTAAAACTGTGCAGGAGTTCTACCTCTGCCTAATGCCTTAATCGTTTCATTATCAAATCCCACTTTGATGCTTGCACGTAGACCTTTGGTTAAGAAGCTGAGGTCTTGTCTAATTTCGAAGTCGGCTTGAATTTTGGTTTCATAGATTTTTGAATAGCCTGATTCTCTTATTAAGTTGTATGGATTTACACGGAATACTGAGCCTTTACCCCCTGGGTGTGCAGCAACAGTTCCGTCAGAGTATATCATGGGAAACAAATGAGGAGGAGTCTGGCTAAAAGATGTAAATATAGCATCACTTGAATGCCCGGGCTCGTTGCGTTGTGCATGTTGTCCGGAGATATTTATTTTCAACTGGGTGCTGGGTGTTATATCCAGATCCACATTTGACCGAATATTATATCTTTCGTATTTCAAGTTGTTATTATAGTCCAGATTCGTGTTTTTATATAATCCATCATCTTGTCTATAACCTCCTGAAATAAAGAAACGGTGTTTTTGTCCTCCCCCTCTAAAGGTAATAGTATGTCTGGTGCTAAAAGTGTTTTTTCTAAGCAAGTCATACCAGTCAACGTCCGGATATAAATCGGGGTCAGCCTGTGTTTCATGCAGATTAATTCTTTCATCAGAAAACATTCTTTCAAGACCATCATGTATTAAATAGTCATTATAAGCTCTCATGATTTCTCCTGCATTCATGAAGTCAGGAAGTCTGATTGGTTTGTTAAAACCTGCTTCACCTCTATAGCTTATTTTTGTTTTTTCGCTTTTTCCTCGTTTCGTTGTGATAACAATCACACCATTAGCGCCTTCAGCACCGTACATCGCGGTGGCACTTGCATCTTTATAAATATTAAAAGATTCTATTTCATCCGGATCAAGTTCAGTCATTGAACGCGAAGGAACACCGTCAACAAGAATCAGTGGAGAGTTGAAACCTCCAAAAGTGCTCATACCACGAATATAGAATTCAGAGTCGTTTTTACCCGGTTCTCCTGTGTTTTGAATAGCAAGTATACCCGCAATTCGTCCACTCATCGAGTTAATCAGGTTAGGAGTATTAGCGGTTAGCTGATCTCCTTTGATGGTAGATACAGCACTAGTCACGGCTACTTTCTTTTGTTCACCGAATCCTACTACAACTACTTCTTCAAGAGAGGCTATATCCTCTTTCATTACGATTTTCAACTCTTCATTGGCGTTTTTAATCTTTTGTCTGACTTCACTAAATCCAATGTAGTTGAAAACTAATTCATTACTTCCTGAAGGTAATGTGATAGCAAAGCGTCCTTCTATATCGGAAGAAACGCCAATCATAGAACCCGGTACGCGTATATTGACACCAACTAAGGGCTCTCCCCTTCCGTCAGTTACAATACCTCTGATTAAGTTCCCTTTTTTATCTACTACTTCCAAGGTTTCTGAGCTACTATTCGCCACTTCACCTTTTATTGATTTGAATGGAAATAGCATGGCGATTAAACATAGTATCACGATGGCATGTCTATTTCTTAGTACATGCATACTATGCCAAATCTTGATGTTTTTCTTTCTTTTCATAAGTAAGTTTTGTTAATTTTAATACTTTTCTTTAATCTGTTTTATGTATGATTTCTTTAATTCTTCTAATAAATCTATTGTTTGGTCAACAATTAAGCCTGCAAATTGGAGGGAATGTAGAGTTTTAAGCTCATTTTGCTTAATATCATGCCGTTTTAATAGATCGTTTTAAGTTTTTATTTATGTTTAACATTCATGTTTCCAGCATTTTGCGTTCATTCGCTGCTTGAGTCTTATGTGTTTTTTTATTGTTTATATTAAAATGTATACAAACGTAAAGGGTTTGGCATTTTACATTTTACTATATTCGTTCTATTGTTTACTCAAATTGATAAAAGCCTTCCAGATATGTTAAATAGAGGAATAAAGGATGATTTTAAGAAAAGTGCTGATAGAAGAAATGTTCTTTTGACTTTACCTTTTGGTAAAATTAAGTAGTACTAAAGGAGGGATTTTGTTGAAATAAAAAAGGCTGTTCCGATGAAGGAACAGCCTTTTTTGTGGGTTTATAAAGTGGATGAAATTACATCATGCCACCCATACCTCCGCCCATACCCGGATTCATTGGCATGGCTGGAGCATCTTCTTTCTTTTCTGAAATAACACATTCTGTTGTCAGGAACATACCTGCAATAGAAGCTGCGTTTTCTAATGCCACGCGTGTTACTTTAGCGGGGTCAATAACGCCTGAGTCATTCAGATTTTCATATCTTTCTAAACGTGCGTTGTAACCGAAGTCCTTTTGTCCTTCTTTTACTTTTTGCACTACTACTGCACCTTCAACACCTGAGTTGTTCACGATTTGACGAAGAGGTTCTTCGATAGCACGTTTGATGATTTCGATACCGGTTGTTTCGTCATCGTTTTCACCTTTCAGGTTTTCTAAAGCTGTGATTGCGCGGATATAAGCTACACCGCCACCTGGTACAGTACCTTCTTCAATAGCTGCACGTGTTGCGTTCAATGCATCTTCAACACGGTCTTTCTTTTCTTTCATTTCGATTTCAGAAGCAGCACCTACGTATAGAACCGCTACACCACCGGCTAATTTAGCCAAACGTTCTTGTAGTTTTTCTTTGTCGTAGTCTGAAGTTGTATTTTCAATCTGAACTTTGATTTGGTTGATACGAGCTTGGATGCCTTCTTTGTCACCATGACCGTTTACAATCGTTGTATTGTCTTTGTCGATAGTTACTTTATCAGCTGTTCCTAACATCTCAATCGTTGTGTTTTCAAGCTTCATACCTGTTTCTTCTGAGATAACAGTTCCACCTGTAAGGATAGCGATATCTTCTAGCATGGCTTTACGACGGTCGCCAAAGCCGGGAGCTTTCACAGCACATACTTTTAGAGAACCGCGCAGACGGTTTACTACTAAAGTTGCTAATGCTTCGCTGTCGATGTCTTCAGCAACGATTAATAATGCTTTACCGCTTTGAGCTACGGGTTCAAGTACAGGCAACAATTCTTTCAATACAGATATTTTCTTATCGTAAATCAGAATGTATGGGCTCTCGTATTGAGCTTCCATCTTTTCTGTATCTGTTACGAAATAAGGAGAAATATATCCACGGTCAAATTGCATACCTTCTACTACATCTACTGTAGTTTCAGTTCCTTTAGCTTCTTCAACGGTGATAACACCTTCTTTTTTTACTTTTTGCATAGCTTCAGCAATCAGTTTACCGATTGATTCGTCTCCGTTGGCAGAAACTTTAGCTACGTATTCAATTTTCTGTAAGTCGTCGCCTACAGCTACTGCTTGTGATGCAATATTTTCAACTACTTTCTCAACCGCTTTGTCGATACCACGTTTTAAATCCATTGGATTAGCTCCGGCAGTAACGTTTTTCAATCCTACGCTGATGATAGATTGTGCTAGTACGGTAGCAGTAGTTGTTCCGTCACCGGCATTGTCGTTGGTTTTAGAAGCAACTTCACGTACCAATTGTGCACCCATATTTTCGTATGGATCTTCTAAATCTATTTCTTTAGCTACAGTCACACCGTCTTTGGTGATTTGAGGAGCACCGAACTTCTTTTCAATAATTACGTTACGACCTTTAGGTCCTAATGTTACTTTTACGGCGTTTGCCAATTCATCCACACCTTTTTTTAATAGGTCGCGGGCTTCAATATTGAATTTGATTTCTTTTGACATTTTATTGTTTGATTAAATTTGATTCGTTTTAAAAAGGATATAGTTTCTTAAATGATAGCCAAGATGTCAGATTGGCGCATAATTAAATATTGCTCCCCATCCAACTCTATCTCAGTACCGGCATATTTGCCATACAATACTTGGTCGCCTTCTTTTACAACCATGTCTTCATCTTTTGTTCCGTGACCTACGGCAACTACATCACCTTTTAACGGTTTCTCTTTGGCTGAATCGGGAATAATAATTCCACTTACTGTTTTTTCTTCTGCAGCAGCTGGTTTGATAAGCACTCTATCTGCTAAAGGTTTGATTTTCATACTAAAACTATTTTAAATTATAAATAAATTATTTTTAAAACGGATTATGGTAGCTAATTGTCCATAATTCATTTTCATTTCAGCGAAAGTCGTGCCAAATATTTTTTTAGCTGAAATGCTGTCATTATTTCTTTATGAAGCGCTAAATGTACGACAAACTGGCAGAACTATGTCAGTGTTTTATCTGTTTTGTTACGCTCTTTTCCTAAAAAGATACTATTCATCTAAATTGCTCAGCTTTGTGAAGAGGGTTTTCCATAAAAAAGCTTTCTTCACTTTTGTGAAAAGCCCTCTTTACAGGGCTAATAGACTAAATGGCTACAGACTTTTAGACAAAACATGCAACCCTTTTCCTAAAAAGAATAGACCCAACTAATGTTTTAACCCTTGTCAAAAGAGCTTTTGAGCCTCGTCGAAAGAGCTTTCAACGAACGTCAGAAGCTCTTCTAACAGCCGTTAAAAGCTTAAATATCCCTATCGAAACACATAAATACCTGAGTTAAAACATTCAAAACCCTCCTCCTTCGCCGTCATTCCGCACTCCGATGCGCGGCAGTCATTCATAACTGCTTTGAAGCTACCCTCTCACCGTCACCAAGTCATTCCGCACTCCGATGCGGAATCGCACCAGCCGCGACAGTCATCAATGGCTGGTTTGAT
>CAZSWS010000075.1:0-13032 GCA_964610765.1 uncultured Parabacteroides sp. | reverse complement strand
TATAAAGTTGTTTTTATTTGAATCTCATTTCTTAATAAATCTCATTCCTAATGTCTGTTTATAATTCTTTCATTTGATTGTTTAGGCGAGGTAGTAAATAAGGAGAATGAGTGATGATAAGCTCTTAGAGAAAGAAAGTATACACAGAGTTTAATAAATGAACCGTGTGTTTTAATGTAAAAAACAGAGGGAATTAATGTTTTAACGTTTGTGATAAGCTCTTTTGACGAACGTGAGAAGAGCTTCTAACGAACGTTGAAAGAGCTTTTAACCCGGGCTAAAAGGTTAGTTGAATAGAGAGAAGTGTATAACAGACCCTGTTCTCTGTTTCAAATAAGAAGGGTGAAATGTATTAAGAGGTATGTATCAATAAAAATCCGCCAGGTTTTAAATCATAAAACCTGGCGGATTTTTATTGATATAGATTGATATTTAGATGCTTATCTTTGCTCCTGCAAAGATGTTTCGTGGCATTGAAGGACCATACGTATAGCTGGATGCTCTATGTGGACCTTTGTCAAAATCACTTTGATAGGCGTTGAATATATTTTGTATTCCAGCGTTCAGTTCTAATGAAATGCTTTTATAAATTGGAAAAATGTACGCTGCTTTGTAATTAAGGCTGAAGAATGATTTTACTTTTTCTGTCCTGTTTTTTTCTATTACACCTGCTTCGTGTGGTACATACATGCCTCCCGTATAGGTGCCTGATAGTGATGTGTTAAAACGTTTGGAAGGAGTCCATGTGGCAACCATATATCCATAAATATTCGGTGTTCTCATCATGTTTTTAGTTGGCTTAACTTCATCATCCAAATCATCAGACCATTTTTGAGCTTTGTCATACCTGCTTTTTTGGAAGGTTGCTCCCAGCTGAAACTCTATATTAGCTGTTGTAGCTGCTCTTGCTTCTAGTGTCAGTCCATATACTTTGGCACCTGAGGCATTGACTATTTCTTTGACGACAGACCCATCATCAGCATCTCTGGAAATGGTTGTGAATGGATTGTTGAGTTTTGTATAGAAGCCTTCAACTAAGAAGTTTAGCAGGTTTCTTCCCCAAAAAACATAATAGTCTACCGAAGCACTGAAACTGTGGGATTTTTCTTCCTTCAGATTGGGACTCCTGTATTGTGTGATAATTTCTCCACCGGCAATATCTACATGTAGGTCTTCATCAAATAGCTGTGGAGCTCTGAAGCCTTGACCATAACTTAAACGAATGTTGATGTCTTGTGTCGGGTTGTAACGGATATTAGCTCTTGGGCTGAAAACAGGATTACTAAGTAGTTTATGTTTGTCCATTCTTCCTCCGATAAGAAATCCCCATTTATCATCTTTCCATTCGTTTTGTAGATATACACTTCCAATGTTTATTTTTTGCATGATGGGCGTTTTTCTGTATCCACTTTGATCGTCCAGTTTATTATAGGAGTATTCAGCTCCACTTGTTAGCGTTGAAGGCATAAAGAGCAAATGATCAAAGTCGTAAGCATACATGCCTCCAATATTAAACACCACATCTTTTGTTTTTCCGTAAGAGTTTAACCGATTATTATAGTTAGTAATTTCTTCTTCAGTTGATTCTTCGGTAATTTGATCAATTGGTTCTCCTCCTCCATAATAACTATTTCTGTCTGTAAGTTGAGCTGCAGAATAAAGGTTTAATCGATGTTTATTGTCTGCAGAAGCCCAGTTGTAGCTAATGCTTCCTCCATCAATTTTTGAATCAATTTGCTCAGTAATGTATGTTCGGAAAGGCTCTAGTTTTATATGATCTCCTCCTCTGCGAAATTCACGCATACTGTGATACTCCAGCGTGATTTTAGAGTAAGTGCTGGTACGTATAAAAGAACGAAATCCTAACGTATGGTTCACCAAATGTGGGGCTTCTGAGAAGCCATCGCCATCGTGGTCGTAGGCAGAACGGTTTTGTTTACGTCCAAATGCCATAATTCCAAGTTTTTGGTTGTCAGAGACTAATGAAACATTAAAGTTCGTGTTATTATCAAAGCTGCTTTTCAAACCGATAGATGTAAGGTCGTGAGATAGTTGTGCTGAGTTTCTAAGAGGTTCTTTGGTGATGATATTAATAGTTCCTGCAATGGCCGAAGCTCCAAATAGAGCAGAACCACCCCCTCTGACAACTTCAATTCGATCAACCATTGTAGCCGGAACCTGTTCTAAACCATAGACGCCTGCTAAGGAACTGAAAATAGGACGTGAGTCTATGAGTATTTGAGAGTAAGCGCCTCCTAAACCATTCATCCTGACTTGAGTGAAACCACAGTTTTGGCAATTGTTTTCAACTCGTAACCCCGGCTGAAAATTTAACCCTGAAGCAAGGGAAGAAGAATGTGTTTTTTCAAATGTCGAGGCATCAAGCACACTGACTAAAGTAGGAGCCATCCTCCTGTTTGTTTCGTTTCTATTGGACGAAACAACTACCTCATCTAGTGATATGGATGCTTCTTTTAGCTCAAAATTAACTTCAATCGTTTTCCCTTTTTTAATGACTACTTCTTTTTCAAGTGTTTCGAATCCCAATAATCTGGCTTCAAGGGTGAATGTCCCTTCAGGCAAGTCTTTTAACATATAGTGTCCGGTTGCATCAGTAGTTGTTCCTATCGTGGTTCCCTTGAGGTTGATGGATACATAGGCAAGATGTTCATCGGTTTGTTGGTCTACAACATGTCCAAAAATGTTTGCATCTGTGTTTTGTTTAGGCAATAAATCTGCCTGTCCTTTACTTATAGCAAGTAAAGTGAAGATGAAAATAAAGATATATCTTTTCATGTATTTCTGTTTTATAATTTATTAAATACCATATAATCAGCCTGTGCTTTGTCTGAATAATAGCAAAGCTCAATGCATTTTTAATAAAGAAAGTGTATGGATAAATTATAAAACAGGAGGGGCGCGAAGCCTTAGGTGGGAAGTGAAAAGCTCTTTCTTGAAAGAATAAACCAGACGAGATAAAAGTGGTGCTACAACAGCAGCTGTTATACCTATAATAACAGCAAAAAGGACGTTGCTTAAAGAAAAGTAGGTAGATAAAAACTGAATGAGTTGTATCTCAGCACTTGTATGCTCATGAGTCGGGTTTCCTTCTGTATCAGCACTATACCAGTGAGAGTGTACGATTGTAACTCCACCAATAATATGCGTATGCATAAAGAATGTAATAGAACAAGTATAGAATAGGAAAAGACTCAAAAGGAATCCCTTCAGAAAAAGATACTTGATATTTCTATTTGTTTTACGCATAATTAAGATGCAAAGATATAAAAAACCATTTAGTTGAATTGCTAAGAAATGTTTTTAAAATCTTGATTATAAATGAACCCTAAGAGAACATAGCCTTTTCCTATAATCACTAATGAATCGATTAAAAAAGAAGTCTGCATAAGAAAAAAATCCCCATCTGGTTTTTTTACTCTAATTTTACAAACAATAAAAAGAATATCATGATAAGAAGAAAACCCTTTGCACTAACTTTATTGTCGGGAGTTGCTTTAACAGTTCAGGCTGAATCTGAAGCATCTTTACCAACGCCCAATATCATTATTATATACTGTGACGACATGGGATATGGTGACTTAGGATTTACCGGTCATCCGGATATTCGAACTCCGCATCTTGATAGAATGGCTTTAGATGGTATTCGGTTTACAAATTATTATAGTGCTTCACCCGCTTCTACAGCTAGTAGATATTCATTAATGACGGGCAAATATCCTCAGCGTTCTGGTTTTAGATGGGTTTTAAATCCTGACTCTGAAAGAGGAATACATCCTGAAGAATACACCTTAGCCGAAGCATTAAAAGAGCAAGGATATAAGACGGCTATTTATGGGAAATGGCATTTAGGCAGTACTAAGAAAGCGTATTTACCATTGCAGAATGGCTTTGATGAATATGTTGGGCTACCTTATAGTAACGACATGATTCCTCCAAAGTATCCGGATATAGCGCTGATGTGTGGAAACGATACTTTGGAGATGAATCCGGATCAGTCTGAACTGACAGCTTTATACACTCAAAAAACAATCGAGTTTATCCAAAAAAATAAGCAAGAAAAGTTTTTTATATATGTTCCCTTTGCAATGCCCCACACTCCATTATTCCCCGGGAAAAACTTTATTGGTACGTCTAAGAGAGGCATTTATGGAGATGTTGTACAGGAAATAGACTGGGCGGTAGGGCGAATCTTAAATACATTGGAACGTCTGAAGCTAGATGAGGAAACGATTGTGTGGTTTATGAGTGACAATGGACCTTGGTTGATCCAGAAAGAACATGGAGGGTCTGCAGGGATATTTAGAGATGGAAAGGGAAGTACTTGGGAAGGAGGCGTAAGAGTGCCCTGTATTGCCTATTGGAAAGGAACAATAAATCCCGGAAGAGTGAATGAAGAAATAGTAAATGCGATGGATATTTATGCTACTTCCATTTATTTATCAGGAGATGCACTTCCTGCTAATAATCAAATGGATGGATATAATATTGCCGGTTATCTGTTTAATGATTCAGACATCACCGAAAAAGATAAAGATATTCCTCATTTCTATTATGGAGTGAATAATGAATTAATGGCTGTTAGACAGGGTAATTGGAAGTTACATGTAAAAACGTATAGTCAATTGGGCTTGGATTATTTCAAAGGTAAAATTCCTTTGTTGTTTGATGTTTATGTAGACCCATCTGAGAAATATGATTTGGCAGATAAATATCCGCAAATTGTTTCAAAACTGCGTACCCTTATTCTAGAGCAAAATGAAAAGCTGAAGAAGGATGGCACATTATGGGATAAATAGTTCTCTGATGGTAATGTTTTATAGACAGTCAATGATAAGTATCTTTGGGGGTAAATATAAATAAAAAAGCATGGTAAGTTATTTGCAAATTGATGGGTTGAACAAACGATTTGGTGATTTAGTTTTATTGGAAGATATGTCGTTAGGCATTTCCCAAGGGGATAAACTAGGCTTGATTGCCCCTAATGGAGCCGGAAAAACAACTTTACTGAATATCATTGCCGGCGAAGAAGACTATGAGTCCGGTAGTGTGGTTTTTAGAAATGACCTACGAGTTGGATATTTAGAGCAATCGCCTAGTTATCCGGATGACTTAACAGTACTTCAAGCCTGTTTTCATTCACAAAACGACACATTGCGTTTGATTGAAGCTTATGAAAAAGCTCTGTCTGAGAACGATACGACTGTTCTTCCGGATTTGCTATCTCAAATGGATAATGAAAAAGCTTGGGATTATGAGCGAAAAGCAAAACAAATACTTTCACAACTAAATATTATAGACTTTACACAGCAGATTAAACATTTGTCCGGAGGACAGTTGAAACGTGTAGCCTTAGCAAATGTTTTAATTACTGAACCTGACTTGTTGATTCTGGATGAGCCTACTAACCATTTGGATATGGAAATGGTAGAATGGCTAGAAGAGTATTTAAGTCGTTCAACCATAAGCTTGTTGATGGTAACCCACGATAGATATTTTTTAGATCGCGTATGTAACTCAATTCTTGAAATAGATAATCGAAAAGTATTTAAATATACCGGTAACTATAGCTACTATCTAGAAAAACGAGAAGAGCGTTTATCTGCTATGAATATGGAAGTAGATAGGGCTAGTAATTTGTTGAGGAAAGAACTTGAGTGGATGCGTCGCCAGCCAAAAGCGCGTGGTACGAAAGCTAAATCAAGAATAGATGCTTTTTATGATTTAGAGAAGAAGGCTTCTCAAAAGCAAACTCAGAAACAAGTAAGTTTAAATATGCAGGCTTCTTATGTCGGAAATAAAATATTTGAGGCTGTAAATGTGTCAAAATCATTTGATGGGAAAATATGTATTGTCGAAGACTTTAATTACACATTTGCTAGATACGAGAAGCTGGGAATTACAGGTAGTAACGGAACCGGTAAATCTACTTTCATAAAAATGCTTCTTGGTGAAATAGAACCTGATAGTGGTTATTTTGATGTTGGTGAAACAGTTAGTTTTGGCTACTATAGCCAAGACGGGCTTCTCTTTGATGAACAAAAGAAAGTTATTGATATTGTACAAGATATTGCAGAATATGTAACCTTAGGAGATGGAAACTCGCTGAGTGTTTCTCAATTTTTAAACCACTTTCTCTTTCCTCCTGAGAAGCAACATAGCTATGTTTATAAGCTAAGTGGGGGAGAGAAGCGTCGTTTATATCTTTGTACGGTATTGATGAGAAGTCCCAATTTTTTAATACTAGACGAACCTACAAACGATTTGGATATTGTCACCTTGAATGTGCTAGAAGATTATCTACAAGCTTTTAAAGGGTGCGTGATAGTTATTTCCCATGATCGTTATTTTATGGACAAAGTGATAGATCATTTATGGGTGTTTCATGGTGGTGGAGATATTAAAGATTTTCCGGGTAACTATTCACAATATCGTTTATGGAAGGATGTGCAGAAGAAGGAAGAGGTAAAAGAAGTGAAAGAGGTTGCTAGTAAAGATACACGAATCAAAAATGATAATCAGGGAAAACGCAAGCTGACTTTCAAAGAAAAACGTGAATTTGAATCATTAGAACAAGTGATTGCAGATATGGAGGAGGAACAAAGTAAGCTAGAGCAGGACTTAAACAGTGGAACGCTTTCTCCTGATGAATTAATGGATAAATCAACTCGTATTTCAGTTCTAATTCATGAAATAGAAGAAAAAACAATGCGATGGATTGAATTAAGTGAATGGGCTTAATTCAATTAAAAATATAAGGACATTTTGTTCATAATATGATAATAATAGACATTTTCACTTTTATTAAAATGGAATCATTTGTGTGTTAAATCATATTGACTATTTTTACAGAAATATTTCTTTAATATATATTCGTGTACAGGGAAAGTGATTTTTTATACGAATTATGTTATAAAATAGAATAAAATACTAACCTTTAAGGAAATGAAAAGCTTGCTTCTAAGTTCTCTTTATTTGTTAATGAGTAGATTGCCACAAAGTAACTTGAAGTTTTCTTTAAAAAGATATCGTGGGGAGAACACTAACATTATATACAATCATGTTTAATTTGAAAAAACAGCACATTGTAAATGCTAAGAAGGGGTTTATAACCATAAATACCCATTTACCTTATAACGAATTCGATTATACATATTATTAAATAAACGTTTTTATGGGAACAAATAGAAGAGACTTTTTAAAAACCATAGGAGCTTTGACAGCTTTTTCAGTGGTTCCACGTCATGTATTAGGGCGTGGTTTTATTGCACCCAGTGATCAGTTGACGAAAGGAATTATTGGTACTGGTGGTATGGGGCGTGGACATGTCAACTATGATGGCACACGCTTAGTGGCCGTATGTGATGTTGATAAAAAACACCTAGAACTAGGTAAAGCCTTGGTTTCGGATAAGATTGCAGCATATCATGACTTTCGTGATTTGATAACTGATGCCAACGTGGATATTGTTCACATTGCTACTCCTCCTCATTGGCATGGAATCATGTCGGTAGAAGCAGCAAAGGCCGGTAAAGATGTCTTTTGTGAAAAACCCATGACACGTACTATCGGTGAAGGAAAAAGAGTGATGGAAGCTATGGAACAATATGGTAGAATCTTCCGTTTAAATACTTGGTTCCGTTTCACTGATCAGTTTTACGGTTTAGGAACTCCCGTTAAACCATTGAAGAAGCTTGTGCAAAGTGGTATGCTAGGATGGCCTTTGAAGGTTACTATTAGCAAACATACCGGATTTGACTGGAAATTTTTCTGGGTGGGTAAAGAGTATCTTGAGCCACAACCTGTTCCTGCTGAATTAGATTATGATTTATGGTTAGGACCGGCTCCTTACAAACCATATAATGCTCATCGTGTACATCAAACATTTAGAGGATATTGGGATTATGATGGTGGTGGTCTTGGAGATATGGGTCAGCATTATATTGACCCGGTTCAATATATTTTAGGGAAAGACCATACTAGCCCGGTAAAAGTAGAAGTTGATGCTCCTCAGCAACACCCGGATGCTATTGGTATCTGGCGTTCTATTACGTATACATTTGACGATGGTTGTCAAATCGTGTTATGGGGTGGTGACTATGGTGATCCTAACACACCTTATATTGCAGGACCTAAAGGAAATGTATATAGAAACTTTGTATGTGATATTCCGGATTGGGAAAAGAAACTGGCTGATTATCCTGAGCCTGAACCTCAAAATACGGACTTTTTGGAAAGCATACGTACGCGTCAGCCATTTGCACTGAACGAGAAAAATGGCTTCCGTTCTTCTACGATTGTAAATATGGGGTTAGTAGCCTTACAGTTGAATCGCACATTAGAGTTTGACCCTGTAAAACTAGAGTTTATTAACGATGATGCAGCTAACAAGCTTGTGAATCAGCCCATGCGTGCTCCTTGGAATATATAATACTAAACACTGAGAATTGAATTATGAAAAATAAGATATATATGCTTGCCATTTTGTTATTGTCTGCATGCTTAACAATGGCACAAACACCGGGAAATAGAACAACTAATACTATTGTTGCAGATGTTCTTGCTCAAATTCCTGTTCAAAAACAAGCGAACTATAATCAATTGATGGGCGACCTGTATTCAACTGGTGAAGATGGAGTTCGTCAATTAGTGCAACAAATGAATGCTCCGGGAAAAGGCAGCAATTCTTCTGTTGAATATGCTTTAAGTGGGTTAACACGCTATGTTACCGGCTTGAATGATGAACAAGCTCGAGTGAGTTTGTCTAAAAGTTATGCAAAAGTATTAGCAGAGACTCAAGAGGAGCGTGCGAGAGTGTTTATTATAAATCAGCTGCAAATTGTTGGTGGCGATGAAATAATTGAAAGCCTTGCAGGTCTTCTTTCTGTTGAGCCATATAGTGAGCCGGCTTCTATGGCTCTTGCTGCTATGGGTACTGACTTGGCAGGAGAAACATTGCGTTCGGCATTGCTTCGAAAAATGGGTACACCTAAAACACAAAAAGATGTAATTATTGCTTTAGGCGAGATGAAGGCTAAGGGAGTTGAAGAGCTTCTTTTAGGTCAAGTAGGTATAGGGGATGAGGATATGCAAAAATCGGTTCTTTATGCATTAAGCCGTTTGGGGACAACAGCATCAATAGATAAAATGAAGCAAGCTGCTGAAAAGACTAATTATACTAGTGAAAAATCAGGTGCAACGGATGCTTATGTTAAATTAATTAAGCGTTTGGCTGTTGATGAAAGTAGTAAAAAAGTGGTGAAAGCTGCTGAGGATATATTAAAGAAGACCACTAAGTCAAGTCGTGCAGAGGTTCGTATAGCTGCTTTTGAGATATTGATGAATGCAGAAAAAGACCAGAAGAAACGCTTGAAACTTCTAGCTAATTCTCTAAAAGATAATGATGTTGCATACAGAAACTCAGCCTTGGCATCTTTCTCTCCTTATGCAAATGAATCATCATATATTGAAGTGCTGAAATTAGCACAAAAAGCAAAATCAGATGCACGTGTAGATATATTGAAATGGATTGGTCGCGAGGCTGTATGTCCTGAAAAACGTGATATTTTACAAAAGCTTGAAGTCAAATTTGACCGTACTTTAATAGCTGAGCTTACGAGCTATTTAAAAGATGGTAACTATTCGGTAAAAGAAGCAGCTGCATGGGCAATGGTGAAAATTGGAAACAAAGAATATGTACCAGTCTTAGCTGAACTTTTGAAATCGACAGATGCTCAGACAATAGAATTAGCTAAAAGTACACTTACTTCTTTTTCTGCAGATATCACTCCGGATGTAGCTAAAGTGATTCCTGAAGCTCAAGATGCAGGTAAAATAGCAGGTGTTAATCTTCTTGCTTTGCGCAAATCAGATGCATATATAAATAGTGCATATGATTTAATTAAAAATGGTTCTTCTGAAGTAAGAAAAGCTGCCTATGAAAGTTTGCCTGCATTAGCCTCCGAAAAAGATTTTGCAACTTTGAGTGGCATGTTGGAAATGGCAGATGAGGATGCTGTTAAGCCTTTGCAAAAAGCAGTGATACAAGCTGCAACTCGTGCTGAAGCATCCAAAAGAACCAATATGATTGTACGTCGTTTTATGCAGGCTCAAGATGCTAAGCGTTTCTTATTCTATCCGGTGTTAGCTTCAACTAAAGACAAACAAGCGTTAGATATAATAACAAAAGGTTTTACTGAAGGAAATAAGGTGGCTAGTGATGCAGCATTTGATGCATTACTACAATGGAGTGGTTTTGAAGTTGCAGATATTTTATATGCTATTGCAGCTGACCAAAGTAAATCCTCTTATTTTGATAAAGCACTTAATGCCTACATTCGTATAGTATCTTCTCCTTCTTTATCCGGTGAAAATCGCTTGATTTTCCTTCGAAAAGCAATGGATATAGCTAAAACACCTGAACAGAAAAAGAATATTATGAACAATATTCAACGTACAGGTACTTTTACGGCATTAGTATATAGTGGAAAGTTCTTAGATGATAAAGCAGTACAGCAGGAAGCTGCACAAAGTGTGATGAACATTGCTTTAAATAATAAGACTTTCACTGGTCCTGTTGTGAGTGATTTATTAGAAAAGGTGATTGCTGTATTAAACAATCCGGATGCTGATTATCAAAAACAAGCTATTCGCAAGCATTTAAGTGAGGCTCCTGAAACAGAGGGATTCGTCTCCATGTTTAATGGAAAAGACCTTACCGGATGGAAAGGATTAGTGGAAAATCCGATTGCTCGTGCAAAAATGAGTGCTAGTCAGTTGAAGGCTGCACAACAGAAAGCAGACGAACGAATGCTTAGAGACTGGCAAGTAGAAAACGGACTGCTATTATTTGATGGAACCGGTTTTGATAATCTATGTTCTGAGAAAGATTACGGGGATTTTGAGTTGTATATCGACTGGATGCTTGACCCAGCTGGTCCTGAAGCTGATGCCGGACTTTATTTACGTGGTACGCCACAAGTGCAAATATGGGATACATCTCGTGTGAATGTTGGTGCTCAAGTGGGTTCAGGAGGTCTATATAATAACCAAGTACACCAAAGTAAACCGCTTAAAGTAGCTGACAATAAACTAGGCGAGTGGAATACCTTCTATGTTAAAATGGTTGGTGACCGTGTTACAGTTTATTTAAACGGAGAATTGGTAACAGATAATGTGGTTTTAGAAAACTTCTGGGATCGTAGTAAACCAATACCCGCAGTAGAACAGCTAGAGCTACAAGCTCATGGAAGTAAAGTCTATTATAGAGATATTTATATCAAAGAACTTCCGAGAATAGAGCCTTACAAACTATCAAAAGAAGAAGAGAAAGAAGGCTTTCGCATGTTGTTTGATGGTACCAATATGCATGAATGGACGGGCGATTTGAATTCTTATCGTATGGAAGATGGTTGTATTTCTGTTACACCTTCTAAGTCCTTTGGTGGAAACTTATATACGAAAGATGAATTTGCAGACTTTGTCTTTAGATTTGAATTTCAGTTAACTCCTGGAGCTAATAATGGTGTAGGTATAAGGACACCTATGGAAGGGGATGCTGCTTACCAAGGTATGGAAATCCAAATTTTAGATGATCGCCATCCTATTTATAAAAACATTACTCCACTACAAGTCCATGGTTCTGTATATGGAATTATAGGTGCCAAGAGAGATGCTCTGAAACCGGTAGGTGAGTGGAATGTTGAGGAAATTTATGCAAAAGGCAATCATATTCGCGTAACCGTAAACGGTGTGGTGATTGTAGATGGAGATTTGAAAGAAGCTACTAAGAATGGTACAGCTGATGGACAAAAACATCCAGGACTATTTAATAAGAGCGGCCATATTGGTTTCTTAGGGCATGGCTCTCCACTGAAATTTAGAAACATTCGTGTTAAAGAATTAAAGTAGCCAGTTTATATAACTGAAAACATAAAAGCCTGTCAGGAATAACTCTTGACAGGCTTTTTAAATATATTAAAACTGAATATTTAATACAGTCCGATAAACTCGATAGGATAGTCAGTCTCTATAATATCAGGATTCTTCTCTATCTCTTTTTTATAGTTAGCTCTTCGCTCTTCCGTAGTGGGCAGTTTATCATGCGAGGGAGACATAGCTATCATGCAGCGAACGCCGGCTTCATGTAAAGCATCGTATAGTTCTTGATTAGCAGGATTCATAGTTGTACTTACTACGTAAGCTATAAAACGAGACATAGGAATGCCCGTAGCCTGATAGGCGCGAAAAGCATCTATATCTTTCATCCATGCTGAAAAATGCGCATCTTTGTCTATCTGATAGCACTCCATGGCATCTTCAGGTGTATGAACCGTATAGATGACGTTTTTAGCACCTAGTCGATTGACTAACCGAACAAGCATGTCGCGAGGAGCATCTTTCTTATCAAAGTTAAGGATTGTCTTTCCTTTGCTCCATTTAATAGCTTCTTCAACAGTAGGTATCTTATAAGGTGTTACATTACCTAAGTGGTCCACCAGATTAAATTGTAATAGCTCTTCATAGGTATAGTCTTTTACTTTCCCCTTACCGGTCGTTGTTCTATCTATCGTTGCGTCATGCATCAAGACAAGTACACCGTCTTTAGTTATCCGAGGGTCTATTTCAAAAAATGAAGGCATTTTACTCAACGTATTCTCCATGGACTCAATGCTGTTTTCAGGAAATCCTTTAGCAATCCCTCCCCGATGTCCACTTACAATTAGTCGATTACCCGGAGAGTGACGGAAATATGTTTCCATTTGTTTATAGTTTTTACTCGGAATCGTATGAAGCTTAGCTTTTGAAGAGCATCCACTTGAAATTAGAAAGATGGACAAAGCAGGAAGTAAAATAAATTTTTTATTCATTGGAAAAGGGTTTTAATTAATTAAAAGAAACTAACACAGTCTGTAAATCCTACTAGCATCTCATAATTATCACATATTATCTCAAAGCTTTCAGTACAGAAATACAGGTAAAATTAAGGAATAAAAATGAGTAAACCATTTCAGG
>CAZSWS010000074.1:9309-13056 GCA_964610765.1 uncultured Parabacteroides sp. | reverse complement strand
AGATAGAGCTATTATCAATTTTAACACGAATTTAGGGTTAGATTGATTAGATTTGTCGGCAATAAAAACAAGCTTTATGGGAAAAATTATTGCATTAGCCAACCAAAAAGGCGGCGTTGGGAAAACGACTACAACGATCAACTTAGCAGCTTCATTGGCTGTATTAGAAAAGAAGGTTTTGGTAGTAGATGCCGACCCACAAGCCAATGCCTCTTCCGGCTTAGGTATTGACATCCGTAACATCTCACTATCCATATACGAATGCCTTATTAATGGGGAAGACGCCAAAAAAGCGATTCTTCCAACTGAGATAGAAGGATTAGACATCATCCCCTCACATATTGATCTGGTAGGAGCTGAGATTGAAATGCTCAATTTGGATAACCGGGAAAATGTATTGAAAAAAGTGCTATCCCCACTCAAAGACTTATATGACTTTATTTTAATAGACTGCTCACCCTCTCTCGGACTTATCACGGTCAATGCATTGACAGCTGCAGACTCGGTGATGGTTCCGGTACAATGTGAGTATTTTGCTCTGGAAGGAATCAGCAAACTGCTGAACACCATCAAAATAATCAAATCCAAGCTAAACAAAGAGCTTGAAATGGAAGGATTTTTAATCACCATGTACGATTCGCGCCTACGCGTAGCCAACCAAATATACGAAGAGGTCAAAAGGCCATTCAAAGAACTGGTGTTTAACACGGTTATACAGCGTAACATTAAGATTGTTGAAGCATCTAGCCACGGACAACCCGTATTACTATATGATGCTGATTCTAAAGGGGCACTCAACCATATGCAGCTGGCGAAAGAACTCATTGAAAAGAATTTACAACAAGCAAACTAATTATGGCAACACATAAAAAACCGGCTTTGGGGCGAGGACTCGACGCTTTAATAACGATGGACGACCTAAAAACAGAGGGTTCGTCATCTATCAGCGAAGTAGAAATAGCCAAGATACAACCCAATCCGGATCAACCCCGTTCTATCTTTGACGAAGAAACACTAGAAGAACTAGCAACCTCTATCCGTTCGCTGGGTGTAATACAACCCATCACCCTTAAAGAAATAGCGACCGACCAATACATGATTATTTCGGGCGAGCGCCGCTATCGGGCCTCTCTCTTAGCAGGGCTTGAACGTATTCCCGCTTATATCCGCACGGCTGAAGATGAGAATGTCGTTGAGATGGCACTGATTGAAAACATCCAACGGGAAGACTTAAACTCCATAGAGATTGCATTAGCTTATCAAAAACTGATAGATAACTACGGGCTTACACAAGAAAAGCTGAGTGAGCGGGTCGGAAAGAAACGAGCTACTATCGCCAACTATCTGCGCCTACTCAAGCTCCCTGCTGAAGTTCAAGTGGGATTGAAAGACCGAAAGATAGACATGGGACATGCACGTGCTTTGATTTCAGTACAAGACACAGAGGTACAACTGGCCCTATACGAGCAAATTCTACAACAAAAACTATCGGTACGCGAAGTAGAAGAGATGGTTCGCAATGCTTCCTTGGGAGAAGAAGATTCTCAATCGGCTAACAAAACGGCCAAAAGAAACAAGCTACCGGAAGAATACAACCTGCTTAAGGAGCATCTGTCACGCTTCTTCCAAACAAAGGTTCAGCTCACCTATAAAGAAAATGGCAAAGGTAGAATTACGATTCCATTTGCTTCAGATGAAGAGCTAGAGAAACTAATTGCTTTAATGGATAAATTAAAATAAGACAAGCACCCTGTGTCATTCCACCGCATAACATATCTCTTGAGCCTATTGCTGACCATGTGCGTAACCGTCAGTTCACAAACACCTATCAAAGGCATCATCATAGACAATGACTCATTGATAGAAAGCACCATCATAAATCCGGACAGTTTGCTCAAGCTTGACGCCATACCTGACACACTGACTAGGGGAATCGTACCGCAAGAAAGTGAATTCATTGAAGTCATACATCCCGAAAATGACAGTCTGAACTTCTTATTCGGAGAAGAGCCCAAGCATGTTCCCCTGACACGAAAAGACTCATTGGCTATGAAGCGACTGGAAAGACAACCCTTCTCACCCAGCCCTAAAAAAGCAGTAATTTACGCAGCCATATTCCCGGGATTAGGACAGATTTATAATCGTAAATACTGGAAACTCCCCATCGTATATGGTGGTTTTATGGGTTGTATCTATGCAATCACCTGGAATAATAAAAACTTACAAGATTACACACAAGCACACCGCGACTTATTGTATGACCAAAAGTACAACAAAGACAAAAAACACGAATGGCATAAAAGTTGGCAGTATTATGTGCGAACCGGACAAGAAGAGCAAGAGTTTAATGGCACAAACTTGTCAAGTTCCCTAAAGAGGGGGAAAGATTTCTATCGCCGATACCGAGATTTGAGCATCATCATAAGTATTGGTGTTTATGCTATTTGGATTATAGATGCGTATGTAGATGCCGAGTTATTTAATTTTGACATCACCCCGGAACTCACAATGCGCGTAGAACCTGCTATTGTGCCCGAAACCACTTATAGTGCTAAGACCTACGGGCTTAGTTGCCACTTTACTTTTTAATGCCTGCACCACAGGATTGAATGAAACAACCATGAGAAACTTATTATTTATATGCATATCAGCCATATTGCTGCTGTTCCAACCACAGCCAGCGCATGCTCAAGAGGACAATAATGCCCACACAACCAACATACTGAAAGAAGAGGTTCTACCGGAAAGCATGGATGCCAATGTTGACAGCCTTTTACATTCGTGGCATGCCAGCTATTTTTCAATATCACCGGAATATTGCAACGACGAAGACATCAACGTCCGCATGCCTGACTCTATCTATGAAATGCGCCTAAACCGACTACCGCGTGTAATACCGATGACATACAACGATGTCGTAAAAAACTGCATTGAGTTATATACGGACAAGAAGCGCAACCTGATGCGTTATATACTGGGCATGGCCGATTATTTTTTCCCCATTATCGAACCTATTCTTGATGCTAACAACCTCCCTTTAGAATTGAAATACTTAGCCGTAGTAGAAAGCGCGCTGAATCCTATAGCACAATCCAGAGTTGGCGCTAATGGACTTTGGCAATTCATGCTTCCTACCGGAAAAATATATGGGTTAACAATCAATAGCCTAGTAGATGAACGACTAGACCCGATTAAGGCGACTGAAGCTGCCTGCCGCTATTTCAAAGACATGTATGAAATATATGGCGACTGGAATCTGGTGATGGCGTCATACAACTGTGGACCGGGAAATGTAAACAAAGCCATCCGCCGTGCTAAAGGGAAAACAGACTTTTGGGATATCTACCCCTACCTACCCAAAGAAACACGCCTGTATGTACCTCTTTTTATTGCAGCTAACTACGCCATGAATTATGCTTGCGAGCATAACCTATGTGCAGTAAAAGCTCCTATTCCACTCGCTACAGATTCAATTATTGTGAATAAATCGCTACATTTTACGCAAGTGGCTGAAATGACCAACCTCTGCATCGAAGAAATTAGGGCACTCAACCCGCAATACAAAAGAGATATCATCCCCGGACACTCCACACCTTCGGTCTTGAAACTACCGGCTAATGCGTCATTTTCGCTAGCTGACAAAATGGACTCCGTCTACACATACCTCGCAGACAGCCTGCTACACAATGACATTCGCAACTATCCCGACGACTCAATCCCGGCTAATCCCTATAAGGAAAGCATTAC
>CAZSWS010000074.1:5836-9209 GCA_964610765.1 uncultured Parabacteroides sp. | reverse complement strand
TTCGCAACTATCCCGACGACTCAATCCCGGCTAATCCCTATAAGGAAAGCATTACCCACACCGTAGCCAGTGGAGAAAACATCTATACCATTGGTAACCGGTACGGAGTAACTCCGAGAGAGATACGCACCTGGAACAGGCTTTCTTCTTATCGACTGCCTAAAGGAAGAAAATTGAAAATCCAAGTAGATAATGGAGGCTTTTTCATTGCTGAAGTAAATAAGTCTGCCCTTAAAAAAGAAACGACCACGATTACAAGCCGCTTGAAAGACGATTTTATTACGTACAAAGTACAAAAAGGAGATTCGCTGTTTGCTATCGCCCAAAAACATCCGGGCATATCGGCTCATGCTATTCAACAGATAAATAATTTATCTTCATCACATATTTATCCGGGGCAGGTACTAAAAATACCGGTCATCTAAATTATATAGACATTTTCTTTTCGCTATATCTACTTTGCTTTATTGTTCATATATTTGTAAACAGCTTAAAACAAGTGACAAAATGAGTGATACGGGTATTGAGGTTTTTTCATCAGATGAAAAAATGATACGGAAAGAATTCGAAGCGCTACTTAGCGACTATCTGAACTCTAACCACAGACGTAAAGTTGAACGAATAACAAAAGCTTTCAACTTTGCCAACCAAGCGCATGCTGGCGTTAAGCGTCGCTCAGGCGAACCTTATATTATGCATCCCCTGGCTGTGGCTCGCATCGTTTGTCGTGAAATGGGATTAGGTTCAACATCAATCTGCTCAGCCCTACTGCATGATGTGGTTGAAGACACAGAATATACCGTCGAAGATATTCGCGACATGTTCGATGACAAAATCGCTCAGATTGTAGACGGACTAACCAAAATATCCGGTGGAATCTTCGGAGACAATGCCTCGGCACAAGCAGAAAACTTCCGCAAGCTACTACTTTCTATGAATAGCGACATCCGGGTTATTCTAGTCAAAATAGCTGATAGGCTGCACAATATGCGCACGCTGGGCTCACTTTTCCCTGCAAAGCAAATGAAAATTTCCGGAGAGACGATGTATATCTATGCTCCGCTAGCTCATCGATTGGGCTTCTTCAGCATAAAAACCGAACTAGAAGATCTCAGTTTTAAGTACGAACATCCGCAAGAGTACGAGATGATTCTTAAGAAGCTGAAAGAGACCGAAGCCGATCGGAACCTTATTTTTGAGCATTTTGCTGAACCTGTTCGCAAGAAACTAGCAGACATGGGGCTTACGTATGAGATGCGTGCCCGAGTCAAGTCAGCTTTCTCCATCTGGAACAAGATGCAAAACAAGCATGTTCGTTTTGAAGAAATCTATGATATTTTTGCTGTTCGTATCATATTTGAACCCAAGGAAGGGGTCGATGAGAAAAATCTCAGCTGGGATATATATGCAGCTATAACCGATATCTACGAAATCAGACCGGATAGGGTAAGAGACTGGATTAGTCGCCCAAAAGCGAATGGCTATCGTGCGCTTCACGTCACAGTGATGGGTCCGGACGGAAGATGGATTGAGATTCAAATCAGAAGCCGAAAGATGGACGAAATAGCCGAGAAAGGTTTTGCAGCACACTGGAAATACAAAGACAGTCATGTAGAAGAAGATACCGAGCTGGATCAATGGCTACACGCTGTAACCGAGATACTGGAAAGCCCGGACCCTAATGCACTCGACTTTTTAGATACCATTCGCCTCAGCCTATTCTCGTCTGAGATTTATGTATTCACCCCAAAAGGCGAATTAAAAACCCTTCCACAAGGAGCAACCGCCCTAGATTTTGCCTACTCGCTCCATACCAACCTGGGCAGCACCTGTATTGGAGCCAAAGTTAACCATCGCCTTGTACCCATGAGTCATAAGCTCACTAGTGGAGACCAGGTAGAGATACTCACATCGCGTTCTCAGTCGCCTCAGCCTGAATGGTTGGCTTTTGTTGTTACAGCCAAAGCTCGTAATCATATTGACTCAACACTCAAGAAAGAAAGAAGAGAAAAAGCCAAAGAAGGTGAGAAGAAGGTGACAGAAGCCCTACAAAAGGTAGGAATTGAGCCGGATATGCAAACCATGGACAAGCTGGTTATCTATTTTGGCTTTCAAAAAA
Source organism: uncultured Parabacteroides sp. (assembly GCA_964610765.1). Classification (GTDB taxonomy): domain Bacteria; phylum Bacteroidota; class Bacteroidia; order Bacteroidales; family Tannerellaceae; genus CAZSWS01. The sequence goes on along the minus strand of CAZSWS010000074.1, from coordinate 7,090 downwards.
GAGAAGACTTCTTCTATGCAGTCGAAAAAGGAGATACCATACTGCCCGAGAACATTAACAAGGTACTCAAAGAAAAGAAAAAAGGCTCTTTATTTGGCTATATGAAACAAGCATGGGATGTAGTTAGCCACCCCAACAAACCTAAAGAGAAGACCGACGATCCCGACAAACCCAAAGATGCAATTGGAAAGTTTGACAAGACCAAACCCTACATACTTAAGGAAGAAGACCTTGAGCGTAATTACATCATCGCTAGTTGTTGCAAGCCAATTCCCGGCGACGAATCATTAGGCTTCATCAATGACGACGGCAATGTTGTAGTACATAAGCGCGCATGCCCCATCGCCGTAAGGCTAAAAAGCAGCTTTGGCGAACGCATATTGAACACTGTATGGAGCAGCCACCGAAACGCTTCATTTGAGGCTACTCTTGAAATTAAAGGAATTGACTCCGTAGGCATTCTAAACACAATAACCCGCACAATATCAGAAGAATTTAATGTAAACATCAAACAAATCGCTATCGGCACAAACGACGGGGTTTTTGAGGGAGATATTCGCATGTGGGTGCACGACGTGGCAGACATACAAAAAATGATTGCTCGACTTTATAAAATCAAAGGCATTAAATCGGTTACCCGAATCACAGAATAGCCAACTATAGTATGGCATATTAGTTTTCTTTCTTTATCTTTGGTAATTCAATTACCAAAAGCATTATCTATGAAATACACAGCAAACCTACTGATTGCCTTCATTTTGTTTATTTGTTTACCCGCCTTTACATCAGCACAAAACATTGAAAGCGTTGTACTTCCCAAGCCGGCATCTACAAAAGCCTTGCAAGGACATTACACAATCCCACAAAAAATCACCATCCTTGCTCCCCAAAATGCACTGGAAGCAAACTATTTCATCGATGAAATAAAAGATGCTTGCCAGCTCCCCGCAGAAATCACCTACAATGCATTTGAAAGCAACCTTCGCTTGACTGTTGACGACAACGCTGTCAAAGAAAAGGAAGGATATAAGCTATCCGTAACCTCACAAGGAATACAAATAACAGGCCATGATAATGCCGGCGTGTTTTACGGGCTTCAATCTCTCCTTCAACTACTATACGCTAACAAAGAACAAGGCATCATCCCTGCACAAGAAATTACAGACTATCCTACTTTCCCATGGAGGGCTTATATGATTGATGAAGGAAGATATTTCAAAGGCGAAAAGGAAGTCTATCAAATCTTAGACGAAA
>CAZSWS010000074.1:0-5736 GCA_964610765.1 uncultured Parabacteroides sp. | reverse complement strand
GATGAAGGAAGATATTTCAAAGGCGAAAAGGAAGTCTATCAAATCTTAGACGAAATGGCTGCCTTAAAGCTCAATACGCTTCATTGGCATTTGACCGATGATGGAGGCTGGAGAATTGAAATTAAGAAATACCCTAAACTGACCGAGATAGGCTCAAAACGTAAAGACACACAAATTGGTGGCTGGTCCAGCGATAAAACGATGGGGAAACCCCACAGCGGATTTTACACCCAAGAAGACATCAAACGCATATTACGCTACGCTAAGCAACGACATATCAAAGTAATTCCCGAGATTGAGATGCCCGGACATGCCAGTGCAGCCATCGCTTCATATAGCTGGCTAGGCTCTGACGACAAACAAATAGAAGTACCGATTAAGTTTGGCAAGCATTATCCGACCTTCAACGTAGCTAATAAAAAAGTCATCCAATTCTTAGAAGACGTCATAGACGAAGTTATCGAACTCTTTGACACCGACATCATCCATATCGGAGGTGATGAAGTTCGTTTTGACCATTGGGAGAAAAATGACGAAATCAATGCGCTAAAGAAAGAAAAAGAATTTACTTCCTATATGGATGTACAGATTCACTTCAGCAATCAAATGTCTCGCTACATACAAAGCAAATCAGCCAGAATGATGGGCTGGAATGAAATATTAGGAAAAGTATTGCATCAAGATGATAATATTTCTTTTGCCGATCCTTCACAAAAGATTGCTGACAACGTGATTGTACACTATTGGAAAGGCGATCCGGAAGAAATAGTCAATGCAGTTAAAAACGGATATGACATTGTTAACTCACACCATACATTCACCTACCTGGACTATAGTTATCAATCTATACCTTTAGAGAAATCTTACAACTTCCGCCCTATTTCACCCAACATGCCGGATGAATACAAACACAAAGTCATCGGTATAGGTTGCCAAATGTGGAGTGAGTGGACATCAACCCCTGAATCCATCCAAAGACTGACCTATCCACGCATAGCAGCATATGCCGAAGTAGGCTGGACTGCTTATGAGGCCAAAGACTACCCAAGCTTCCTAAAACGAATCAAGTATTTCACAGACAGATGGAGCAGGAAAAACATTCTTTTCCAACCCATTGATAAAGCAAAATAAACCTGTTCAATATCTTTTTAATCGAATATAAACCACACCTATGAAAAATAAAATAAGCCTAGGATTGCTGCCATTTATTGGCGTAAGTTCTTTAACAGCGTTCACCTCCTGTGGAGAGCGCACAGAAAACATCACTAAACCCAATGTCGTATTTATCATGGCAGACGACATCGGCTTCGGCGACCTCAGTTGCAATGGCGAGCCTACCATCCACACCCCGAATGTGGACAAACTGGCACAAAGTGGTGTCCGATTTACTGACGCTCACTCGGTTGCTGCCACCAGTACACCCTCTCGCTATTCACTACTCACCGGCGAATATGCTTGGCGCAGGAATGACACAGGTATTGCTGCCGGAAATGCCGGAATGGTCGTTCGACCGGAACAATACACAATGGCAGACGTATTCAGGGATAATGGCTATACAACCGGAGTGGTAGGCAAATGGCATTTAGGACTAGGTGACAAAACCGGAGGGCAGGACTGGAATAGTTTCATCACGCCGGGACCTACCGATATTGGTTTTGACTATTCGTACATTATGGCGGCAACGGGCGACCGTACCCCTTGTGTATATGTCGAGAATCAACGCATTGTCAACCTAGACCCAAGCGACCCGATTGAAGTGAGCTATCAAGAAAATTTTCCGGGAGAACCCACTGGAAGAGATAATCCGGAACTACTCACCAAAATGAAACCTTCGCATGGGCATGACATGAGCGTTATAAATGGCATTTCACGCATAGGGTATATGAAAGGCGGAAAAGCAGCGTTATGGATTGACGAAAACATAGCTGACAGCATCACTTCGCATGCCGTTTCGTTTATAGAGAACAACAAAGACCAGCCATTCTTTCTCTACTTAGGCACTAACGATATTCATGTACCACGCGTACCTCATCCCCGGTTTGTAGGGAAAAGTGGTATGGGACCTCGGGGAGATGCTATTCTGGAGTTCGACTGGACCGTGGGTCAAGTTGTAGAAACATTGGAAAAGCATGGTCTGATGGAAAATACGATAATAATTATCACCAGCGACAATGGTCCGGTTGTTGACGATGGCTACCAAGATCAAGCCGTTGAATTGCTGGGCGAACACCGTCCATGGGGACCGCTGAGAGGAGGAAAATATAGTATGTTCGAAGCCGGCACCCGCGTTCCGCTTATACTAGCCGGAAAAGGTATCGCTAAAGGTAAAGTATCGGAAGCCCTTGTTTCTCATATTGATTTCATGGCGTCATTTGCCGATATGCTGAACCATCCGTTACCTGAAGGACAAGGCATAGATAGCCAATCGGCACTCAAAGCCTTACAGGGAAAAGACAAAAAAGGTAGATCCTATGTGATTGAACAAGCCACAGGACTAGCTGTTACTACCGGTGAGTGGAAATATATAGCACCCAACAGAGGAGGAAAATTCAACAGATATACCCAAACTGAAATGGGCAATGATACGATTCCTCAACTATACAATTTGAAACAAGACATCAATGAACAAAAAAACCTGGCTGAAGACAATGAGCAACTGGTTGAAGAGTTCAAAGCCATCATAGCTAAAGAAAAAGCCATCAAATAACCATGAAAATATTTCTATTTTATCTATTGTTTTCGCTCGCATGTTGCTACTCTTTCGGGCAAGATGTGCCCCAGCCGGCCCCTCATCAAATAAAATGGCATGAGTCAGAGCTGGGTGTTGTTTTTCATTACGATTTGCATGTATTTGATGGAGAAAAATATGGTCAAGGAGACAACCGAATAAAACCCGTTGAAGATTATAACATCTTTAACCCCACACAACTGGATACTGACCAATGGATACGCTCAGCCAAAGCAGCCGGAGCTAAGTTTGCGGTACTTACAGCTACACACGAAACAGGATTTGCCCTTTATCAAAGTGATGTGAACCCCTATTGCCTGAAAGCCTTGAAATGGCAAGACGGAAAAGGAGATATTGTCAGAGACTTCGTTACCAGTTGTCGAAAATACGACATCCTTCCCGGTATATATATTGGCATCCGCTGGAGTTCATTGTATGGAATACATAACTTCAAAGCCGTAGGCGAAGGGGCATTTGCAGAAAACAGACAACGTTGGTATAAGCGACTTTGCGAAAAGATGGTTGAAGAAATCTGCACCAAGTACGGAGAGCTATTCATGTTGTGGTTTGACGGTGGAGCAGACGATCCCAAAGGATTAGGACCCGATGTTCTACCCATTGTGCAGCAGCATCAACCCAATTGTCTTTTTTATCATAACGTGAACAGAGCCGACTTTCGCTGGGGAGGTTCAGAAACCGGGACAGTGGGCTATCCCTGTTGGTCAACCTTTCCCTACCCATTCTCACATAGCAATCAAACAGAAAATGCAAAAGGACATAATGAACTTTTAAAGCACGGCGACCCGAACGGAAAATACTGGGTGCCGGCTATGGCTGATTCGCCACTGCGTGGGGCAAACGGTCGGCACGAATGGTTTTGGGAACCTGACGATGAAAAAGCCATCTATGATGTATTCACGCTGATGAACATGTACTATCAGTCGGTAGGAAGAAATGCCACATTGATTATCGGAGTCACTCCGGACGACCAAGGCATTGTTCCTGTAGCAGACGCCCAACGACTACAAGCATGGGGTGCTGAGATAAACAGACGCTTTGAGAAACCCTTATCCACAAACTCCGGTAAAGGGAAGTCCTTAACCATCAAGCTCAAAGAGAAGCAACCCGTTAATCACTGCATCATTCAGGAGGAAATCACAAAAGGAGAGCGCATTCTAAGCTATAAAGTAGAAGCAAAAGTGGGCAACCGATGGGTAGAGCTTTGCAAAGGTGAATCAGTGGGTCATAAACGAATAGAAAAATTTGACGACGTACTGACCAACCAAGTTAGACTAACCATTACAAAACAAAAGGCGGAACCCCTGATTCGAAATTTCGCTGTATATCAAGTAAATGATTAATCATACCGGATAAAACAAATGAAGTCATGAAAAATAAAAAATCACTCCTACTAGCCTCTATTCCTTTGCTTTCGGCAGCCAATATGTTTGCCTCCGAACGCCCGAATATCGTGCTATTCTTAGTAGATGACATGGGCTTGATGGACACATCGCTCCCTTTTCTTTCAGACAATAACGGAAATCCCACACGACACCCGCTAAACAACTGGTATCGAACACCTAATATGGAGCGAATGGCACAACAAGGCGTTCGATTCGAAACGTTTTATGCACAAAGCGTTAGTTCACCTTCGCGTGCATCCATCCTGACCGGACAAAATGCAACACGCCATCGCACAACCAACTGGATCAATTCAGAAAGCAACAATCGCACACCTTTTGGTCCGAAAGAATGGAATTGGGAAGGAATCTCTACAGAAACTCCCACCTTGGCGCGCGTCTTGCAGCAAGCCGGATATAAAACAATCCATGTCGGAAAGGCTCATTTTGGTCCAATAGGAAGCACCGGTGAGAATCCTCAACACGTAGGTTTTGACGTGAACATTGCCGGTAGCTCTATCGGTCAACCCGGCAGTTACTACGGAGAGCATGGTTATGGTCACATCAAAGGCAATAAGTCGCGGGCTGTACCCGGATTAGAAAAATATCATGGGAGCAATACGTTTTTAAGTGATGCATTGACCATGGAAGCAAACGAACAAATAGACAAAGCCGTTGCCGAGAAAAAACCATTTTTCCTATACATGGCACACTATGCTGTACATGCACCTTTCGAAGTAGACAAACGGTTTATAGGCAACTATTCACAACCCGGAAAATCACCCGAAGCAAAAGCATTTGCAACACTGATAGAAGGCATGGATAAATCGCTGGGAGACATCATGGACCATCTCGAAGAACTTGGTATAGCAGAGAATACACTGATTATCTTCTTAGGGGATAATGGCTCTGATGCACCACTTGGAAATGAAAAAGGACACTATTCATCAGCTCCACTCAGAGGGAAAAAAGGCAGTGAATACGAGGGTGGCGTACGCGTACCTTTTATTGCAAGCTGGGCAAAACCGGACGGCAGACTCCCACAACAAAAAGCGTTACCAATTCAAGCCGGCGTGATTCAAAAACAAATGGGCACAGTCATGGATATCTATCCAACCGTTCTGGCAGTTACCGGAGTCAAGCAGCCCAAAAAGCATATCATAGACGGCTATGACTTATCAACACAGTTTGTAGGTAAGAAAAATCAGGAACGATCGGAAAAGTTTTTAATGCATTTTCCTCACGAACACCGGGGCAGCTATTTCACAACCTATCGAGAAGGAAATTGGAAGTTGATTTATTATTACAACCCAAAAAATCCAAACAGACCGGCTTATGAGCTCTATAATTTAACAAACGACCCCGGAGAAACGCAAAATCTGGCTATCAGCCACACCCAACGTTTAGAGGAAATGCTCAAAGCCATGGCAGAACAGTTGGAAGCCGAAGGCGCTCTTTACCCCGAAGATGAGGCGGGGAACATCCTTAAACCCACCCTCTAAAACAGAAAGTTTCTAGTAAAGCGTGCTAAGATTAGGGAAGACCAATGATGGTCAATAGACTATTTTATTAGGGAATTACGTGTCAGTTAAAATTCAATATCAAAGT
>CAZSWS010000073.1:4597-13230 GCA_964610765.1 uncultured Parabacteroides sp. | reverse complement strand
TATATCTTTGTTAGTCTAAAGTGAAAGTTGTGCCGTACTTGTACATTATAGCAGGATGCAATGGAGCTGGTAAAACTACCGCTTCATTCACTATATTGCCTGAAATGCTTAAATGTAAGGAGTTTGTAAACTCTGACGAAATTGCTAAGGGGCTTTCCCCCTTTAATTCAGGAAATATGGCTGTGGCTGTAGAAGCAAGTCGTATCATGTACAGACGAATCAGAGAGCTGATTGCAGTAGGAAAGACATTCGCATTAGAAACAACGCTAGCCTCTAGATCAATAGCTAATTTAGCTAAAGAAGCGCAAGAGAAAGGATATTATGTGACCTTGCTATTCTTTTGGTTGAATACGCCTGACTTAGCGGTAGAGCGTGTGAAAATGAGAGTCGCGGCGGGAGGACACAATGTTGGAGAAGCCACTATTCGTAGACGTTATACCGCCGGCATTCAGAATCTTTTTAATCTGTATATACCTGTTTGTGACTATTGGATGATTGCAGATAACTCGCTTTCGCCTATGGAGATTGTAGCAAAAGGGTTTAAACAAGATAAAAATGAAGTTTTTAATCCTGTAATTTTTAACAAACTCAAACACTATGAATGATCAGGAGTTGAGAGAATTTGAAGAGAATATTGTAAAAGGAGCCAGTATCGCCTTCCAACGTTTGGTGAAGGAAAAAAAGAAAGAAAACGGAGAACTCGTTTTCTCACGTAACGGGCAAATATTTAAGGTTAAAGCATCAGACCTGGATAAAGGGTCTTATTAACCTAAAATCATATAATAAAAAGAGGAACATCGTTCAATGAATGATGTTCCTCTTTGGCTTTTTATATATCTGACTCTTTACTGTTCAATAAAGTCCATCTCTTCAATCAGGTGTTTGGCTCCTGCAAACTTGTCGATGATAAACAAGACATACCGAATATCCACAATGATACTTCTTTGGTAATCGGGCAAATATTGAATATCTCCACCGACACCTTCCCAGTTTCTATCAAAGTTTATTCCAATCAGTGCACCATTTGCATCTAGAACCGGACTGCCTGAATTTCCTCCGGTTGAGTGTGTAGTCGCAATGAAGCAAGTCGGCATTCGTCCGTCAGGTAGAGCATAGGGTCCAAAGTCTTTATCGTTGTATAGCTGCTTGAGTCTTTCCGGTACTACAAACTCCCAGTTGTTCGGGTCTTCTTTCTCCATGACGCCATCTAGTGTCGTCTGTGGTGTGTAATAAATTGCATCAGAAGGTTTGTAGCCTTTAATCTGCCCGTATGTTAACCGAATGGAGAAGTTGGCATCGGGGAAACTGATGTTTTCTCCGTACATTTCTAATAGCCCTTTGATGTAGCTGCGATGTGCTTTGGCATAATCGCCGTTATATCCACTGAGCTGTTGGGTTAAATTGACTTTTTCTTCTCGGATGGATGAGGCTAACAGAATCATCGGGTCACTGTTAAGTTTTGCCACTGTGGGCTTCTTCAAGAATTTCTTGTATTGCTGGGAGTTTCCATAAATGGAATTGTCGAAAATCCAGTCAATATATGCATCAATGTTTCCACCAAACTTCTGAAAGAGCAGGCCAAGTGCAGCCGGCGTTTTTTTAGGGTCTACTTTTTCAGTATAGGCGGCTAGCATTACTTTGCTAATTGATTTGTCTAACGCTCGTGAGTAGTCTTTGTTTGCAAACTTTTCGTATCCTAATTGAAACTGCTTCATGGCTTGTTCAATAGCCTCTTTGTCTTTTTTCTGCAGAGCTTCTTTTAGAGTTGTATGGTTGGTGGGTATAGCGGTAAACTCTATACCACGCAGTAAAGCCTCATCGACCATCCAGCTTCTGAATCGCAAGTCAGCCCGATCTGCAACTATTTTTTCCATCTGCTTTATAGCCTCTGTGTACTCCGGTTTATTGTTTTTCTCAGCCCAAGCAATCAGTTTATCTTGTTCGTCTTTCTTGACTTGTTCAAAATTCTGCTTGTTGATAGCCCAGTTGGTTCCTATGGCATTTTTATATGCATTGGTTGAACCGGCATATTTGCTGGCATACTGGATGCGTATGGCTGGGTCGGCAAGCATTGCTTCGAGCATTACGTCTTGACGAATCTCTCTCATATCAATGCGTACACGATTGTCTATGTCACGTCTTTCGGCTACTTCCCATGAAGTATAATACTTGTTTGTTGTGCCTGGAAACCCTATCATCATAGCGAAGTCGTTCTCCTGTACACCTTTTACGGATATTTGCAACCATTTTTTAGGGCGTAAGGGTACGTTATGTTCTGAATATTCAGCCGGATTACCATTCGCATCAGCATAGACGCGGAAGAGAGCAAAGTCGCCGGTGTGTCTTGGCCACATCCAGTTGTCCGTATCAGCACCGAATTTACCGATAGAAGAGGGCGGAGCACCTACCAGGCGCACGTCCGAATATACTTTTTTAGTAAACATATAGTACTGATTTCCCCCATAGAAAGCTTTAATTTCCATCTCTGTGCCCGGGTTTTCCTGTAAGAATTGTTCTCCTACTTTTTCTTTGGCAAGTGTGTTCAAATAGCGTGGAGAGAGGTAATTCATACTGTACGGGTCGGTCTCTTTAAATAAAGCTTCTTTTACATAGTCGGTAACGTCTTCTATCTGATCTATGAATGTTACTTTTAGCCCCTTATTCGGCAGTTCTTTATCTCTTGAATTTGCCCAAAAACCATCCGTGAGGTAGTCATGCTCTAAAGAACTATGTTGTTGAATCATTCCATATCCACAATGGTGGTTTGTAAGTATAAGTCCTTCACTTGAAATGACTTCTCCGGTACATCCTCCTCCAAAGATAACGATGGCATCTTTGATGGATGATGAATCAGGACTGTAGATGTCATAATCTTGCAATTTCAAGCCCAAAGCTTGCATTTCCGGGAGTTTTTGCTGCTTAAGTAGCGATAAAATCCACATACCTTCGTCAGCAAAAAGCGGGCATGAGAGGGCCAGGCTGAGCAGACCAATAATCAATTTCTTCATGTCTTAAATTTTAAATAATTCTTTTATTTCCATTTATTGTACGGTTCTTTTGTTAACATCGCATTATAATAGCGCTTTTGTCCGGTAACTTCTTCTCCAACCCAGTCGGGCAAGCTGAGCTGTTCATTGGGTGAAGATAATTCTATTTCAGCAACAATCAGTCCTTCATTATTGCCATAAAAGACATCTACTTCCCAGCGTTTGTCAGCATATTCGGCATAGAAACGTTCTTTTTCAATGCTCCCCGGCAGGCATAACTTCATAAGCTCATGAGCTTCATCTAGTGATATTTCGTGTTCAAACTCGTATCTGGACATTCCATCCGTATCTGTAGGACCTTTGATGGTAAGAAAGCCTTTGTTGTCGTTTATGCGCACTCGAACGGTTTTGTCAGGCTGGGCACAGATATAGCCCTGAGAGATTTTTATAACATCCACCACATCTTTTCTAAAATCACCTTTCACTAAAAATTTACGCTCGATTTCTATTGCCATGCTCGTTTACTTAATAGTAACCATTGTTGCACCAAAGCCATATTCTCTGAATGAAGCATCTTGAAAAGGATAGGACTTGTATTTGGATTTTAGTTCTTTTTCGATGGCAGTTCTGAGCACACCGTCTCCCTTACCGTGTATGAAGACTATTTTTCGTCCTTTTTGTCCGGCATATTCTTTGAGTGTGTTTCTGAATATATCTAATTGGTAGTTTAGAATATCCGAATTACTCATGCCGGCTGTTGTTTCCAGTATGGCGTGGGTGTGAAGATCTATTTCTATTAGCTCGTTGGTCGGTTTCTTTTTAGTTGCCGGTGAGGGCTTCCGACGCTCTAGCTGTGTCTTTTGCAGCATCTGTTCCTGTAGCTCTGTGACAGATATGAGTAGTTCCCGTACAGGGATATCATTTTGTACAACCGGGACAATCAGTGCGTCTTCTTCAAAAAAGTCATTGTCTACGAAACTGTGACGTTTGTAAAACTTAACGGTATCTAAACGTAATTCGACGGAGATTGCATTCTTAAGTGAAAAAGGCTTGTCTTTTTTGAAAGCTATACATTGCAGACAAAGTTTTTCCAAATCATTGAGTGATTCTTTTCCAAACTGTTCAATAAATATTTTCACATTGGGCTCTATAACACCATTGGATCTGGTAAACCAACTTGCGTTTTGGCGATTCATGTAGTTGTAAAAGAGATAGTAATTGCTCTCGTTAATCAGATAAGCCTCGTAGTCAGCCTGGGCAATTTGTTTAGGGTCAGAGGGCAGGAAGCCTAGTGATATATTTAAAGATTCTCCTTCTTTTGTTTCTTCGATCACTAGCTCGTCCTTTATTTCCTTACTTGGTTGAGGTTCGGTTTCTACTGCCTGTTGGGTAGGAACCGGTTGTTTATAAGATGTTTTGCTTTCGCCAATGACTACAATTTCAGAAGCTAATACCGGAAAGTCAAAGCCACTTTCATCTTCGACCATAATCATGTCTTTCCCTTTAAATCCGGTGACAACACCTCCTCCGGTGCTATTCAAAAAGCGCACCCTATCTCCAACTTTAATATTTGAACTCATTATTGATTGTTTATTATGTTCTTTCGCTTAAAATAAAAAGTTTCTATCTCTAGACCCTTTTGACAAAGTTCATTAATTTTGTGCACAAAATAAAAAGAATGACTATAAAAACGCAGCATATACGTATTGAAGACTATGTTTATCCCTTGACAGACGATCGGATAGCTAAATATCCTTTGACGCATCGGGATGAATCAAAACTTCTTGTGTATAAAAATGGACATGTCTCGGAAACAATCTTTAAAAATATTGTGAATGAATTGCCGGCTAATGCCCTGGTCGTATTCAACAATACACGGGTTATTCAGGCGCGATTAGTCTTTCAGAAAAAAACCGGAGCGCATATTGAGATTTTTTGCTTAGAACCTTTTACACCGTCTGATTATGCCTTGAGCTTTCAATCTACTAAAGAAGTTACTTGGTTATGCCTGGTGGGTAATTTGAAAAAATGGAAAGGCGAAATATTAGAACAAACAATTTCTGTAAAAGGACAATCACTAGTTGTAAAGGCAGAGAAGATTGCTTCTTTGGGTGAAAGTCATCAAGTGCGTTTTTCCTGGGATGCGGAAGGAGTTACTTTTGCCGATGTATTGGAGTCGCTCGGAGAATTACCTATCCCTCCCTACTTGCATCGCAAAACAGAAACGAGCGATTTGAAGAACTACCAAACCGTCTATGCACAAATCAAAGGTTCAGTTGCAGCACCAACTGCCGGATTGCATTTTACGCCCGAGGTGCTGAAGGAGATGGAAAAGAAAGGGTTTGAAAAGGAAGAATTAACCCTTCATGTTGGGGCAGGCACTTTTAAGCCCGTAAAGTCTGACACGATTGAAGGTCACCAAATGCATACGGAGTATATATCCGTAAAGCGGCAGACTATTGAGCATCTTCTGTCTAAGGTTGGGAATATCATAGCTGTGGGGACGACTACCGTAAGAACACTCGAGAGTCTGTATTACATAGGCGTGTTGTTAAGCAAAAATGCGGACGCTAAACCGGAAGATTTAGTCGTTCAGCAATGGATGCCTTATGCAGAAGAAAATAACACACTCTCTCTCCAAGAAGCTTTAGGCTTTGTCCTGTCTTATTTAGACCGTTTAGAGGCTGATCGGCTAGTCACTGCTACGCGTATCATGATTGCTCCGGGCTACACATATAAAGTGGTGAATGGAATGATTACAAACTTTCATCAACCCCAAAGCACCCTGCTATTGCTGGTTTCGGCTTTTGTGAAAGGGAACTGGCGACCCATCTACGATTATGCCTTAGAGCATGACTTTCGCTTTCTAAGTTATGGTGATAGTTCGTTGTTACTATAATCCCCAGTTCTCTCTGTCTAAATTTCGGTAATTAATTGCTTCAGCAATATGTTTGGTGCTGATGTTTTCTGCTGCATCTAAGTCTGCTACCGTACGGGCTACCTTGAGTATTCGGTCATAGGCTCGGGCAGATAGTGATAGGCGTTGCATGGCGTTTTTTAGCTGTTCAAGACCCGGATCATCAGGCTGTGCAAAAGCTTGTAAGTGTTTCTTTTCCATCTGTGCATTGCAATATATCCCGTCAAACGATTGGAAACGTTCTTCTTGAATAGCTCTGGCTTTGATTACCCTTGCTCGGATAGACTCACTCGGTTCGGCCGGTTGTGGGTCAGATATCTTTTCAAAAGGCACGGGCACTATCTCAACCTGTATATCTATTCGGTCTAGTAAAGGACCGGAAATCTTATTCATGTATTTCTGGACACTACCGGCCGGACATACACAGGGGCGAGTAGGGTGATTGTAGTATCCGCAAGGACAGGGATTCATCGAGGCGATTAGCATAAAGCTAGCCGGATAGTCTACTGAGAACTTAGCTCTGGATATGCAGATGATGCGGTCTTCCAGTGGTTGCCTAAGCACTTCTAATACGCTTCGATTAAACTCGGGCAATTCGTCTAGAAAGAGTACTCCGTTATGTGCAAGGCTAATTTCTCCGGGCTGAGGGTAAGTTCCTCCGCCTACCATGGCTACATTTGAGATGGTATGGTGAGGAGCTCGGAATGGGCGTTGTGTCATTAAAGAAGTGTTACATCCTATTTTCCCTGCTACTGAGTGTATCTTGGTCGTTTCCAATGCTTCGTACAGAGAGAAAGGTGGAAGAATAGTCGGAATACGCTTGGCAATCATCGACTTCCCACTTCCCGGAGGTCCAATCATTATCAGGTTGTGTCCTCCGGCAGCTGCCACCTCAACAGCTCTTTTTACGTTTTCTTGTCCACGTACATCAGAGAAGTCTAAGTCCATTTGGTTTTGACGCGCATAAAATTCTTCTCGTGTGTTGACGATGGTTTGCTCCAGCTGTGACTTCCCATCCATAAACTCGATGACTTCCCGAATGTTTTCCACACCATAGACTTCTAAATCTTTGACAACTGCCGCTTCGCGAGCATTTTGTTTAGGAAGAATAAAACCTTTATATCCTTCTTCCATGGCTTTAATGGCTATGGGCAATGCCCCTTTGATGGGTTGAAGGCTACCGTCTAAAGACAATTCTCCCATCAGCATGTATTCATTGAGCTTGTCTGTTTCTATATCTCCGGCCGCAGCCAGTATGCCTATAGCCAATGGGAGGTCATAGGAAGAGCCTTCTTTGCGAATGTCGGCAGGCGCCATATTGATAACAATACGGCAACGTGGAAATTTATACCCATTTACATGTAGAGCAGAGCGGATACGCTCTTGGCTTTCTTTTACGGCATTATCCGGCAAGCCAACCAGAAAAAATTGAATGCCTTTAGAGCAGCTGACCTCAATCGTGATAATCGTAGCGGATATACCCTGCAAGGCAGCTGAAAATGTCTTTACTAACATTTCCTTTCGTTTTTAGATAAATAATATATGTATATGTTCAGCAGCTAAAAGTCATGCAGTTATTGCAATTGTTCCTTTAGCTTTTGCTTAACATCCAAGTCGTTACTGCTTTTTAATATAATTTTTCCTTCCTGATCTATCAAGTAGAAAAAAGGAAGTCTGTTTACATTGTATAGGTCTATTAGGTCAAGCACTTGACCTGCTGAATCAGCTGCAATGTTCCAGTTTAGCGTATCTTTTTTGATGATTTCTCTGAGTTGCTGAGGGGTTTTTTGCAAAACAACGGTAATGATTTCGACTGAGTCTTCCTCAAATGTTTTGGCAAAATCTTTGAATGTTGTTTTACTCGAAAGAGATTCTTCCGGGAAGGCGTTAGAAAAAGAGAGTATTCTATACTCCCCATTTGTAACCTCTTGTGTGAGTTCGTTGCTTAACACATCTGTTATTTCAAAATCAGGAGCTTGATTGCCAACCTGTGTTTTTTTAGCACGCTCTACAAAAGCTGTCATATCCTCTTTATCTATTTTTTCTCCCAGAAGTTCCAAGCATTCTTCCATGAAAGCTGTATTTTCGGGATTACGCAAATAGTCATTAATAAGTATAGCAGATGCTTGCTCGTTCGGGTTTTTTTTGATGAACTTTTTGATCTGTTCACTGAGTTGTTGGGTCAGGGTGTTCCATTCTTCTGCTTTCTCAGTATAAACCTTAGCCCCCAGTTCATTAAATAGTTGTGTCCTTTCGTGTAAAACATCCGCTGCCTTTTTCCTGAAATCAGTTAATTGATTGTTTGTTTTGCCTCCTTTGATACGGATAGTACCGGGGTCAGTAACATCGCCTTCTATTTTCACTTTCTTCCCTCTTTCAGGATAAATAGTTAGCCAATAGCCTTTTTCATTGAAGTAAAGTGTAATAACCCGGATGTCCGTATAGTTTTTTCGGATATTAAATGTTCCTTCCTCAATAGAGGTTGTGTCCATAATTATTTCAGATGGAGATTCAAAAACGGCATAAGCAGTTGTTGTTTCCAACCCCTTAAGCGTTCCTTGTAGTTGATAGGCATCACCTCCACATGCATAGAGCAGTGAGCAGAAAAGTGATATGAAAGCGATTCTTTTGAACATTCACGTTGTTTTATAGCGTTTAGCTACACGCAAAGATATAAGGAACTGCGTTATTATTAAACTTAATGTAGGGATATTTTGAATTAGAACTTG
>CAZSWS010000073.1:0-4497 GCA_964610765.1 uncultured Parabacteroides sp. | reverse complement strand
TCCTGTGTTTTTTACCTCAATGCTCATCGTGATTTTTCCATTGATGAATTGAGTGTTACTAAGTTTGATGTTGCTGAGGTCAAACTTTGTATAAGACAATCCATAACCGAACTCATACGAAGGCTTGATATTGAAAGATGTAAAATATCTATAGCCCACATAAACCCCTTCTTTATAGTCTATGTATTCCGGATTATCGTTTGGAATGCCGGGGAAATCAGTAGCAAAAGGTATGTCTGTATAGTTTTTTGCAAAGGTCATGGTGAGTTTTCCTGACGGATTGGCATTGCCTGCTAGTATTTCGGTCGCAGCATTTCCACCTTCCTGTCCTGCTTGCCAAGTGAGGAGAATAGCATCAGCCATGTTTTTCCAGTTTTCAGTTTCAATCACTCCGCCAATATTCAATACGATAACTACTTTTTTATTGGCAGCATGAAAGGCTTCAGAGATGTTTTTTATTAAAGCAACTTCGGTATCGGTCAGTAGATAATCCCCTTGAGTTAATGTCCGATCCGCAAATTCACCCGAGCTGCGTCCAATCGTGATAATAGCTATATCGCAGGATATTGCTTTTTGATCAATAATCTCTTTTTCTACATCCATTTCAATATAAGAGATAGGAATGAATGCATTTTCTTTTTTAAGTTCATTAATACGGTCTATTTCTTTTTGCACATAAGGTGTGTACAATGCTTCCAGCTCTTTATCCAACGTGTAGCCGGCATTTATAAGACCTTCAGTGAGTGAAACGGTGTATGCCTTGTTGACATCTCCGCTTCCTGTTCCGCCGGCAATGAAGTTGTATGAACTGATGCCAAAAGTAGCTACTGTTTTGACAGACTGATTCAGTGGTAGCGTATTTGCTTCATTTTTAAGCAATATCATTCCTTCAGTTGCCGCCTGTAGAGTAATTGCTGAGTGGGCTTTTAAGTCGGGTTTGTTAGAATAATCATAACGTTGCATGCTGGGTGATTCGAATATTAGCTGTAGAATACGACGAACGCATATATCAACTTCTTCTTCTTTTAATGTCCCTTGTTCGAGCCCTTTCAATATATCCTCGCGTTGAATTTTTACCCCGGGCATTAATAAGTCATTGCCTGCACGAATTTGTTCGATGGTAGTGCTTTTGCTAATCGTTTCATCAGGTTCGCTGGTGAAACCTCCAAACCAATCACTCATTACCACGCCGTCAAATCCCCACTCGTCACGTAGTACGGTGGTAAGCAGTTCTTTGGAGGCAGAGGTGTACACGCCATTCAGTTTGTTGTATGAAGACATAATAGTTTTGGGATGAGCTTCTCTGACAGCTATTTCAAAACCTCGCAAATATATTTCGCGCAGTGCACGTTGAGAGGCATGTACGTCGATAGTCATGCGGTTGGTTTCATTATTGTTAGCTGCAAAATGCTTTAAGGATACGCCTATATTCTGAGATTGTATGCCTTTTGTCATAGCAGCTGCTATTTTTCCGGAGATAAGAGGGTCTTCTGAGTAGTACTCAAAGTTACGCCCACAAAGGGGGTTTTTCATGATGTTTAAGGCAGGAGCCAATTGTATGTCTGAACCATACTCCAAGGCCTCTTTGCCAATGGCTTTACCTATTTCTTCAACCAGCTCTGTGTTCCATGTACTAGCTAAAGCTGTTCCAATCGGAAAGCCGGTTGCGTAATAGGTTTTGGTGTCGTTCGGTCGGATAGGCTTAATTCGTACCCCGGCTGGTCCGTCTGTAGCTATGATTGCAGGAAGTCCGAATGCATCAAGTGGAGCGGTTGTTCCGGCTGCTCCGGGAATTCCAAAATCACTTTCTCCAACAACCGGAGCGATGGTTTCGGCATTGTCTTCCATTAGTCCATTCATCCCGGTACCTATGAGTAAATTCGTTTTATCTTCCGGAGATAAGCGAGCTAGTAAGTCATCTACTCTTTCATTGTTGGGCAAACGTGTGTCCTCGTATGGTTGCAACTTCCCATCTTTATTCATATCAATAAAGGTTATTCCATCTACGGTGATTTTTCTCACTTGCTCTTTTTTTTCGCTTTGACAGCCTGCGAATAGAATACTCAACATGAGGGCTAAGAATGCTGTGTTTTTCATATAGATGTGTTTTATGGTTTATCATGTGTATTTTTATTGAAATCAAAGAAGCATAACAATTAGGCAACAGCAAAGTATATGCATGTTTTATCTACTTCATGCATATACTTATCTTTATGTATCTTGTCTTTCTGTAAAAAGAAAGAATCTATCGTTTTATATCAAACCGTCTCAAAAATCAACATGGTCAGGGTGCATGCCGGAATAGCCTACTTCAGGCAGGCTGTCAATGATATGCATTTCTTCCGGTGTAAGTTCAAAGTCAAACACCAGGGCGTTTTCTTGTATTCTTTTCGGTGTGATGGACTTAGGTAATGGAAGTGTGTTGTGTTGCAAACACCAGCGAATGCATACTTGTGCAACCGATTTACTGTGTTGTTCAGCAATTTTTTGTAAGGTTTCGTTGGCTAATACCCGACCGGAGCCTAATGGACTCCATGCTTCTATAAGGATGCCTAACTCACGGCAGAATTCTACTGTATCAGTTTGCATAACACCCGGGTGAAACTCAATCTGATTGACCATGGGTGCAAATTCGGCCGTCTGCATCAATGCTGTCAGATGATGTGAAAGAAAATTGCTTACACCGATAGCACGTATGCGCTCTTCTTGGTAAAGCGTTTCAAACGCTCGCCAGGTTTCTTTGTTTAGCTCTTCTCCTCCGGCTTGTGCTGCAGGCCAGTGGATAAGATACAAGTCCAGATAGTCTAACCCAAGAAGTTTCATGCTTCTGTCGAAGGCAAATAAGGTGTTATCATATCCACGGTTGCTATTCCATAGCTTAGTTGTGATAAACAGTTCTTCTCGATTTATACCTGATGCTCTGATGCCTTGACCTACACTTTCTTCATTTTCATATACATAAGCAGTGTCGATATGGCGATATCCGGTCTCAATGGCTTGTTTAACCGCTTCGACAGTGGTGTTGTCGTTAGGGCTTTGCCATGTTCCAAAACCAATGACAGGAATTTCTACTCCGTTTGAAAGGGTGTATGTGCTTGCTAATGTATTCATAATGATTTGCTTTTAGGTTCATTAGTAGAACATTCCATGAGTCGAATAAGTTCCTGTGGTTTATGTTAATATTGTTATATATGAGCGAGGAGCAACTCTCTAAAGCGCTCGTAATTGTTTGGAAGTGGAATATTCTGCTTCTCACCTTGCATAAAAGCTGCCAGTTTATGCGGTATTTCTATGTCGGCGTTTAAAATATGGTCAACCGTATGCTTGAATTTCGCCGGATGAGCCGTTTCCAGAAATACACCTATCTCATTTGTTCTTAGCTGATAGTCATGCAGTGCTGCATATCCACATGCACCATGTGGGTCGACTATGTAGCCGGTATCTGCATATACATGCTGCATGGTACGGGTTATCTCTTCGTCTGTATAATGATATCCTTTGATGGTAGATGAAATTAGCCCATGGTCATGTTCGTATAAGTCAAGGATGCGGGCAAAGTTGCTAGGTGCACCAACATCCATGGCATTGGCTAAAGTAAGTACCGAGGGGCGTGGTGAGTATATGCCACTTTTTAGGTATTCGAAAAAGACATCATTTCGATTATTGGCTGCAATAAATTGTTTGACAGGCAGTCCCATTTGAGCAGCAAACAGGCCGGCTGTCAGATTGCCCAAATTGCCGGAAGGAACACAAAATACCAAATCTTCAGTGTGACCGGCTTTAGCTAGTTGAGCATATGCGTTAAAGTAGTAGAATGATTGAGGTAAAAAGCGTGCTACGTTAATTGAGTTAGCGGAAGTTAGTAGCATTTGCTCATTTAAGACTTGATCAGAAAAAGCTGTTTTGACCATCGCCTGACAATCGTCAAAAGTACCATCCACTTCAATTGCAGTGATGTTTTTCCCAAGGGTTGTAAATTGACACTCTTGTATGTCGCTTACTTTGTCTTTGGGATATAGCACGAATACATGGATGCCTTCTACGCCTAGAAAACCATTAGCAACGGCACTGCCGGTATCTCCGGATGTGGCAACCAATACATTAACTTTACCTTTAATCTCCTTCTTTTGAATAAAATAGGAAAGCATGCGTGCCATAAATCGTGCACCAACATCTTTGAACGCAAGCGTAGGACCATGGAAGAGTTCTAATGTATAAATATTGTCTTTAACTCGAACAACCGGTGTCTCAAATGATAAGGTGTCATAGACGATTTTTTCTAAAGTAGCCGATTCTATATCTTCCTCGAATAGGGCACGAGCTACTGTATGAGCTATTTCTCTGAAAGACTGGTTAGGCATTTCCTTGAGTACCTCTTTGGGGAGTGCAGGAATATGTTCAGGCATATATAGCCCTTTATCTCCTGCCAGACTTTTAATAACGGCCTCTTCCAGAGAGACGCTGGCTACTTCTTTATTCGTGCTGTAGTATTTCATA
>CAZSWS010000072.1:0-13407 GCA_964610765.1 uncultured Parabacteroides sp. | reverse complement strand
GTTTCATACGTTCTCCTTATTTGGTGTTTTGTTGAATATTCTTTTTCATGCTGTTTTTATACTTACTCTCAGACTCTACCAAACGAATCAATGACTCCAGGCTTCTATCTGTCTCTTCAATCCATCTTTTGTAGACTTCTTGTAAAAGCGAAAAGTCATCTGGAGTGTCTAGCGTAAATCTCAAATCTTTTCTTTCTTCTACTTGTTTGGGTAGCTGGAGTAAACGAATGTCGAAGTCGTCTTGATGAGTGTATAAATAGTTTGTAACGTGTTCAAGATATAGTTTGTCAGTGGTGCATGTAGATGCTTTTTCTAATGCTTCCAACGTAACGGCTTCACTGAAAAGTCCGAGATGAGATTTGATAACGGGCGTACCATCAGAAAAGCCATAAGAAACATAGTCAGCCTTGTTTTTTTCTGCTTCTTGCAGCAGGGTGGGGAACGTATTTGCTTGTAAAAATGGATTGTCAGAACAGACACGAACCAGTAGATCTACATTGTTTGCATTGGCTGCTGAAACAAATCGCTGAAGCACATTCTCTTCGTCTCCCCGAAAACACCGGATGCCAGCTTCGGCGGCAATGTCTGTGAATACTTTATCGTCGGGAGCTGTTGATGTGGCTATGATGATGGGAGTGTTAGGGACAGCTTTCTGGATGTTTTCAATCAAGATGTCTATGATGCGCTTCCCTTTGTAGAAAGGCAGTAGTATTTTGTTATGAAGTCGAGTCGAGCCTGTTCTGGCTTGAATAATGATTGCTTTGTTCATGTTTAATAGCTGCAAGAGTTTCCTGCGCTTCCTGTTCTTTTTTTAATAAAGTAAGGTCTATTTCAGTCTGTTAGAAATGACCTGGATATTCTATGCAAAAATAATGGATTCATCAGACATTCTTACTACAACATCCTATTAAGCCTCTAAGTTAATAGTTTATATCTATAGTTGTTGTACAGGGGAAATAGATTCTTTGTTGAAGGGATGAAAACCTGTGTATTATTAGATGAAGAGAAAAGTCTATTCTGACTATGTGTATGCTTGCTAGTCAGTCTTGCTAAACATTCGTAACCCACTTATAAACAGAAGTTGATATGTAAATTAGTGTGTATAAAAAGTGACTTTTAGCTATGAATCTCGTAAAATATAGGTATGTTTGTTTGTTTTTTATGTGCGAATTTAAAATAGTAAACATGGTAAAGATAGGACAATACAATCAGTTGGTCGTAAACAAAGAAGTGGATTTTGGATTATACCTGGACGGAGGAGATCAAGGCGAAATATTACTGCCAACGCGCTACGTTCCTGCCGATGTGTCTGTAGGCGATACGCTCACTGTCTTTATATACCATGATAATGAAGGGCGCTTGATAGCAACTACTGAACGACCTTATGCTGCCGTGGAAGAATTTGCCTTTTTGGAAGTCAGAGAGGCAACCTCGGTGGGCGCTTTTTTGGACTGGGGCATTATGAAGGATTTGTTAGTTCCTTTCAGAGAGCAGAAAGTAGAAATGTTGGCCGGACGGAAATATGTGGTTTATGTGCGTGAAGATGAGCTGACAGGACGTGTGGTAGCCTCTTCAAAAGTAGATAAATTCTTGAACAATATTCCTCCTGAATACACATATAATCAAGAGGTCTCTCTGCTTATTTATGAGGAAAATGAGCTGGGCTTTAAAGCCATCATTGAGAATAAACATTCCGGACTGTTATACCGAAATGAGGTGTTTACTCGCTTGGAGATAGGACAGTCGTTGAAAGGTTTTATAAAAAATGTGAGAGAAGATACAAAGATTGATTTGAGTGTGACGCCTCTTGGATTTGTTAAAATAGGCGGTCTGGCCGAACAAGTGTTGGATGAACTTCGAAAGCAACAAGGATTTATCCCGGTGAATGATAAAACCGATCCGGAAATTATTTATCAATTATTTAATAGCAGTAAAAAAGCTTTTAAGCAAGCCATCGGTACTTTGTATAAAAAACAACTTATTCGAATAGACGAAAAAGGCATTTATTTACTTTTGTCAGAATAGGTTTAAAAAACATAAATGAAGCCGGAGAATCTGGCTATGAGGGCTTTTGTGAATGAATGTTTGCTATCTTTGCCCACTTAAATAATTGCTTGCAGAACCCCAATTATAATTAATCACGAATAATATATATGATGAAAAAAACGTTTCTCTTATTATCCGTTCTGTTATTGGTTGTGTTGACCGGTTGTGATGATGAAAAAATAACACCAGGTCAAGAAATTTCGAAAGTATATCGTATGTCGGAATTGAAACTCGTACTGAATGGAGTGGAAAGAAATCACAAAAGTGTAAACTTTCAAACTGCTGATTTGAGAGTTGCAGAAATCACTGTAATGAATGTAATACCGGGTGAAGACCAATTGGTGTTTTCGAATGTAGAATTAGGTAAACTTATAGGACCTAATGGCTATTCATTTGGAGCAGAAAGTATAACAGCAGACCGCTCGGTGAAAATAGAAGGTTCGCTTATAGAAGGACTTTTGACTGTTGATGTAGATTTTGAATTGTTGTCTGATGCGGTAGGCATATGGACGCTGGATTCATCTCCAATCGAATTTCATGTAACACCCAGTGAAGGCAATGAGTATATCAACATGTATGGCTTTTTTGGATATGATAAAATTCCGGTGAATGGTGAAGTTGATCCAACAGCTGAGGCCAACTTGGAGTATATCCTGAATCAATCAATCGGACCAATGCTGGGGATGTTTGTAAAACTGAATATTGATTTGCAAAAAGCAGGTGAGCTTACTGCTTCATGGGGAGGCAATTTTGGAGATCTCATCCCTAGTGGAAGCTCGAACCCTGGAATGGTTCGTTACAATACGAAAGAAGACGAAATATATATCGCTGTAGCTCTTGACTCAATCTTGCGTAAGTTTACAGAAACTCCGGAAGTTAAAAATGCGCCGGCGTCAGCAGAACCATCAGGCTTTGATATAGGTAAAGACTTATTGCCACTTTATGATTTAATTTCTAAAGCTTATAAGGGACTGCCTATGAAAATGACTGTTTCAGAAGATAAAAACCACTTGTCAGTCTATGTAACGAAAGAGATGATGGTTCCTTATGTCTCTTCTTTGATGAATGTAATAACACCGCTGCTCAGCAATATTAATATTGATAGTGAGGGTATTATTGGGGAACTTGGCATAACAAAAGAATTTATCACAGGCTTCTTAACAGAGTTTGGTCAGCTGATATATTCATGCGAATCATGTGAGCTGCGATTCAATGTTCAACGGACGGATGAGGCAGAATCTCCTGCCAATCCTGAACTTACGAAAGAAGAGTTGAGGAAAGAACTAATCAAATTGAAAAATAAAAAGAAGTAATATATTATGAAAAGAAGTACTATTCTTTTGTTTTTGATGCTTTTTGTTACCCTTGGTCTGCATGCCCAAAAGGTAACAGGGTATATCTATGATGTTAAAACATCAGAACCACTAGTCGGCGTAAATGTGTCATATAAATTTAAAGGCGATGTAAAGGCTACTTTCTCAGATGCTCAAGGGAAGTATGAGGTAAATGTCCCGGCTGATGGTATTATATTGACATTTAGCTATATGGGGTATAATACAGAAAACTACCCTTTAGTTTTGTCAGGCAAACAAGTGTTGGAGCAAAATGTCGGTATGTCTATGAAGACCGAATTGCTTGATGAAATTGTGGTAAGTGCCGGACGCTTTGAGCAGAAACTAAGTGATGTTACCGTTTCAATGGAAGTAATAAAACCTGAAAACATCGCACGTCAAGATCCTAGAGACCTTCGGGCTGCGCTTTCAACTATTTCAGGTGTTGAAATAAATGATAAGCAACCGGCTATTCGTGGAGGTAGCGGATGGACTTATGGTGTGGGTAGCCGCAGTATGATATTGGTGGATGGTATGTCTATATTGACTCCCGGAGTAGGTGAGATAAACTGGAATACCATTCCCATGGAAAACGTTCAGCAGGTTGAGGTTTTGAAAGGGGCTTCATCTGTATTATACGGATCGTCTGCTTTGAATGGGATTATCAATGTGCGTACGAAACGTCCCAGCATTGAGCCTGAAACAAATATTAGTGCGTATGTGGGTATTTATGGCAGTCCTGAAAATAAAGATAATCGCTGGTGGAGTCGTGAGTTTTGGAAAAAAGACACCTATCCGGTTGAGCCTTTCTTAAGAAACAGTTTGATGTATGGTGTAAGAAACCCCATATATAATGGATTAGAATTCTCTCACTCACGTAGAATCGGGAATTATGACGTGTCGGGTGGAGCCAATCTATTTGTTGATGAAGGCTATCGTGTAGGAAACTATAACAAACGCATGCGTCTTGGAGGAAACCTAACGCATCATAACCCGGATATTCCGCTGTTGAATTATGGTTTTAATATCAACTTCTTATCGAATGATTTTGGTGATTTCTTCTTGTGGCGTTCAGACAAAGAGGTGTATGATCGTTCACCTTTAGCTAATATGGGAAGACAAGCTAATATCTTTTATCTTGACCCATTTTTTAATTATACCAATCCGGATAATAACACCAGTCATAAATTCAAAGGACGCTTCTATTATAAATCAGATGCAATCTCAGAAAGTGCATCAGGTAAAAACCTCGTGGAAATAGTCCGTAATATGGGTGCCGGAGATAAGCATGTACAAGCTATAACTGACGCAATACAGGATCCGAACGCAGCATTGAAAAAATACCTGAACAAATGGGGCGACGACTTGATGCCTCTCTTTGAGCAAGACCTGGTGGGTGCTGTAGAAGCAATCAAAGGTATTGGAACAGAGATATTCCCGAATGCAAAACATACGGATTATGTGGACTTGATTTCTTGGGTAATGAAAAACCCTCCACCTCCCCTAGGTAGTCATAGTGATTATACCCAATGGGCGCTAAATACGATTAGTCCGGAGAAAATAAAAGCGGGAACAGAGAAGACGTATTCTTACTATTTCGACTATCAGTTTAGTAAACAGTTTACTGAAAATTCAGTGTTAACTGCCGGAGCTACTTATGAGCATGTAGGTGCAGACTCCAGAAATACCGGAAAGCATGAGAGTGATAATATCGGGCTTTTTGTGCAGTATGACCATCAGTTTTTTGATAAACTGAATATATCGGTAGGTAGCCGTTTTGAGTATTATCGAGTAGATGAGCATAAAAGGGAAGCTGAGACCAATATATTTGGAAAGAAAATCCCGGTTAAACCCGTATTTCGCGGTGGCTTGAACTATCAACTTGCTGACTATACCTTCTTGCGCGCATCGTTTGGGCAGGGGTATCGCTATCCGTCAATCACAGAGAAGTTTATCATCAAAAATATTGGTGGAGTAGGTGCTTATCCAAATGGGCAGTTAAGACCGGAGCACGGATACAATGCGGAAATTGGTTTGAAGCAAGCTTATAAATTTGGTCCATTCATGGGATACATTGATGTGGCTACTTTCTATACACGTTATAAAGACATGATTGAGTTTAATGTGGGAGTGATTAGTACCGATCAAAGTAAAGATTATCCTTTTGTTACGAACTTACGCCAAGTGGGAGATATCCTGGCTTCAGGTTACATGCCGCAGATTGGAGTGAAATTCTCTAATGTAGGTCGTGCTGAGATTTATGGTGTAGACTTTTCAATCAATGGTTTCTGTGATATATCCAATCACTTGAAATTTATCTATAGTTTAGGTTATGTATATACAGAACCACGTGATATGGATGCAGACAAAGTGAATCGTGAAGAAGCAGCCAGTACAGATATTTTTGATTTTAAATCAAAATCGAATACTTCAAAATATTTGAAGTACAGACAAAAACACTCTGCCAAGGCGGTACTTGATTTGCAATGGGAGCGGTTTTCAATCGGAGCTAACCTAGCATGGAAAAGCAAAACACTGGCTGTGGACTACTTCTTGACAGACGAACGTGTGAAGCCGGAGAAAGATGTGATGAACTATGTTCGCGACTTGATTTTTGGTGATATTGATGGCTATTGGAAGAAAAACAACAAAGATTACTTTGTGATGGACCTTCGTTTAGGAGCACAGGTTACAAATCAAGTGGATATCCAATGTATTATCACAAATCTCCTTAATAAAGAGTACAGCTCCAGACCTATGGACGTAGCAGCTCCAAGGACAGTGATGATTAAAGCAGGGCTGAAATTTTAAGTAGAGATTTACAGATATAAAACAGAAGGCGGATAGTAAAAACTATTCGCCTTTGTTTTTTTAATAAAAGTGTTGACTAGTGGAAGGGTAATACCAAAAAGAATCTGCCTTGCTTTCATATAAAAAGCAAGGCAGATTCTTTTTTTTGCTGTCTGTCTACGTCCCGGTCGGGATCGGTGGCGTATTCTAAATTTATGACAGGCAATTTGTTGCAATAATCAGTCGGGATGAGACGACTCGAACGTCCGACCTCCACGTCCCGAACGTGGCGCGCTACCAACTGTGCTACATCCCGATTGGTGGCTGCAAAGGTATAAATAATTTGTGATAAACAAATGCCAACTAGAACTGTTTTTTTTGCCAGGAAGCCTTTTTGAGATATATAACACTCAGTATAAGTAACAGCCCGGAATAGACCAGTTCGGAAGTGAAACAACTGGCTACAGATAGTTTTAAAACAATTCCTACAACATAGATATATGCCGTGTAGCAAACTAAAACAACCAATTCTAAGGCTAGTGCCGACCGTGTGTTTCCCGTTCCGGAAATACCACTGAAGTAAATGTTTGATAGAGCATGGAGCAGCATAGCTCCTGCAATAACATAAACCGAGTCTACCCCTTCATTAATTAAATTAGGGTCGTTGGTGTAAATAGATAATACCAAACGTGGCATTAAGCAGATAAGCAATGATGCGACAGTCATAATAAGCAGGTTGAGGCGACTGATTTTTCGAATGAGGGGCATCACCCGCTCAGTATATCCGGCACCCAGGGTGTTGCTCACAAATGAGTTGGTTGTAGTAGATAAGGCACTGATAGGTATGTAAAGAACGATGTAAATACTTCTCACAATATTGGCTACAGCCAGCTCTCGTTGTCCTAAGTGCTCAACAATGATAAAGAAAAGCACATAGGTGCCCATCGAAATGAAATACTGAAACATGGTGAATACAGAGATGCCTAATACACGTTTTAGCAGTTTGAAGTCAATAGCATGTAGTTTATGCATTGCATACTTCTTTAGATTGACTGCTTTCAGCGTGAATACAACAAAGAAAAGAATGGATATGGCTTCTGCGATGACCGATGAATAGGCAGCTCCCTTCAGACCCATTGCCGAGAAGCCGAAGTTGCCGAATATGAGTGTGTAGTCTAATACAACATGCACAAGAGCCATAACGATGGCATTGGCTGTTAATACTTTTGTGCGGGTAATACCTACATAGAATGCACGGAATATGACCGAAAGAAATGAAAAGAAGAAGCCGTAGATGCGTATATCCAGAAACTCGGTGGTTGCTTGAATGATTTGGTCGGAAGATATCATTAGCCGAATTGCTGAGTGACCACCAAGCTGATAAATAGCAAACATACAAGCAGCCAAAACCAGCAAGAATACGACACCTTGGTTAACAATCGGTCCAATCTGATCGTATCTTTTCTCTCCGTTTCTTCGGGCTATTACAATTTGTGAACCTACACTAAACCCAAAAGCAACAGTGAAAAGACATATATAGAACAGCCCACCTATGGCAGAAGCTCCTAGTTCAACTTCGCCAACACGTCCTAGAAAAGCCGTATTGGTTACATTGATGATGTTTTGTGCTAGGAGACTTAGGAATATGGGGTAGCTGACTCGCCAAATTTCTCTGTTTGAATACATACAATGGGGGTAAAGGACTGTGATGTCTAGTGTTAAGACAATCTAAGACCGAAAATCTTTATTGGCAATAACGTACTTTATTTCACCAATTGATTTGTTGAGGTATCGGGGAATATAACCCAAGGCTTGAATTGCTTGGCTTCCTCGAAATCCATCAAAGCGTATGACATGATGATGATGATATCGCCTGGTTGAACCTTTCTGGCAGCGCCTCCGTTGAGGCAAATGACACCTGAACCACGCTCTCCTTTTATAACATAGGTTTCGAATCGTTCTCCATTATTATTATTGACAATGGAGACTTTCTCATTAGCTATAATGTTGGCTGCATCCATAAGTTCTTCATCAATTGTGATGCTGCCAATATAATTGAGGTTGGCTTCTGTAACTGTAACTCGGTGAATCTTTGATTTAACTACTTCTATAAGCATGTTTTGTAACTTTCATATATATGATCAATCACCTATCAGATAGCGGATGTTGTCAATAAGTCTGACATCACCACAATAAACAGTGATGCAGCCTACGGCCATTCTTGTTTCTTCCCAGTCATTGACGGGCTTGAGTGTCTCAGCATCAACAATTGTGAAGTACTCAACTTCTAATCCTGGAATGGCGTTAATATGGTTGATGACGTATGCTGTAACTTCCTGAACGGTTTTCTCAGGTGCAAAATTACTACTTTCCTTCAAATAAGCATAAATCTTAGGAGCAATTTGCCTGCCTTCAGGTGTAAGGCGAACATTTCTGCTGCTCAAAGCCAGGCCATCACTTTCACGATATATGGGGCAAGAAATAATACGAACAGGCATTTCGAGCTGTTTAACCATTTCACGAATGATGGCAATTTGTTGGAAGTCTTTTTCTCCGAAGTAAGCATTCTCAGGCTTGACAATATAGAATAGTTTGCTCACAACCTGTGCTACGCCATTGAAGTGTCCCGGGCGATAAGCTCCTTCCATTATCTCCGCAATATATCCAAAGTCGAAAACCCGTGTGTCCGGCTCAGGATAAATCTCTTCTACAGAAGGACTAAATACAATATCGCAGCCGGCTTTTTCGAGTAGCGCACAATCCTCTTCTAATGTTCGGGGATAGGTTGCTAAGTCTTTTTTATCATTAAACTGCGTGGGATTAACAAAAATACTGACAACTGTTATGTCATTGTCAGCTACAGACTTTTCGACCAAGCTCAGATGACCATTATGTAAAGCACCCATAGTAGGGACAAAACCTGTTTTTTTACCGGATACTTTTACTCCATCAAGCAATTGATCTAATTCTGCAATTGTTGTAGCTATTATCATAACTATGACCTTTAATTTAAGGCTACAAAACAACGAAAAAAATGCGGTATATAAAAATACTATAGTCTTTAACTTTTCTTTTTCATCATTCTTAATGTCTTACCGGAAAAGCTGTAATCCGCAAGGTGGTACATCCGTAAGGAATCAGTTCTATTTCTATTTCAGTTGGTTCAGGAGGGTCATGGTGCTGAACGTAGTAGGCAACTTCACTCGTAGAGCCATTCACCTCATGCCAGCGAGGAAGAATACGTCCTTTAGCTTTGATGCGAATTGGGCTGTTCTCTATGCTCCAAGGGTATGCTTGAAGGTTACGTTCCTTTTCGACAACAAAGAATTTGTCTGTGTTATGAATATGTTCGTCTTTAAGTGAATAGTTCCAAGGAGAATCAGTCGTTACTTCAAAATACCAATCTCCATACGCTTTTCTCTCACGTTCAGTCGTGAAACTCTTTTTTCTCCATTGTTCATTGAGTTTTAAGGCATAGAGTAGTGGACCTCTTTCTACTACGGCCGAACTTCCAAACCATCGGCTGACTTTTACATCGGTTGGAAAGGTCACACTAAGTATGTCATTTTCTTTCCAATCTCTATGAATAACGATTGTATTATCGGAAATATACAGTCCTTTATCCACTTCTTTTCCATTGATGAGAATAACAGGTTCTTTTGACCAAGATGGCTTTCGTACATGGAATGGAAAAAAAGCCTCCTTAACTTTTTTCTTGTCTAAATATGAAAAGCGGAAAGTAACAGTTTCATCAAAAGGGTAGGAGGTTTCTTCTGTTACTCGTACCTCTACGCCATTGGCTACTTTAGCCATTACTTCTGAGGGAGCAAAAGCCAGAGCCGCCAAACCATTATCAGCTGTAGCATACCATAAATGTTGGGCGAACTTGGGCCATCCTTGATGTAGATTTGATGTACAGCATGGATAGCCGGTCAGCAAGCCGAATAAGTTGTCTGTTCCTTCGTGTGGTGTAGAAAATGGTCGTGTTTCGTTGGTGACAGCTATTTGATTAAGTTGTTGATAGTATTGCCTGCTGCCAAAATCATCTGTAATCTGTGTAGGTAATACGTTATAGGCAATACGCTCTAAGTGGTCTACCCATTGCATGTCGCCTGTTATTTCGGTCATATTCTCAAGCGAGTACATCATTTCGGTAGCTGTACATAGCTCCGATCCGCTAATAGGATTGCCAAAACGCAGCAATTCATCTCCTCCCCACAAGCCGGTAGGTAAACCGATGGTGTGTCTGATGGTCTTTTTAGCCTTGTGTGTGGCCTCTATATGTTTGTTGTCGCCGCTACGCTGATAATATACTATTGGCTCTTTGAAAGCATGTGCCAGGTTTACACAATGTAAGCTGTACTGTCTATATAAGTGGTTGTCATTGCTAAATATATGTGTCCAGTCTACGGTTTGTTGATGAATTAAGTCGCCTAACTGTAGTAAGAATTCATCTCCGGTGATGTTGTATAACCAGTAAACCATGAGCAAGTTGTCTCCTCCTCTTTGCTCGCCCCAAAATGTCCAATGCCCCAGAGGTGTTTTGGGAAGTTCTTTCAGTTGATATTTGAAATAGTTTTGCATTAATTTAATAACCCGTTCATCGCCTGTTGCTGAATAATGTTGCTGAAGAACTTTAAGCATAACCATTTTAGGCCACCAGTCGTGTGAATTGTTTCGCTGCAAACCGACCTCATATTCTCTATCTGTGTCAGGTCCAAAGTAGCCATTCTCTTTTTGCGAGGCTATAGCCCATTCAATCCATGGTTGTACTTTTTCTTTCAATGCTTTATCATTCAATAGATAGGCTAAGGGTAGCAAACCGTCAATCCAATAAGGACCTCTTTCCCATACGTCGCCATCTCCTCCTAGCCAGCCGTTTCGTTGCCCCATAACCGGTTCATATAGCTCGTCCATATGTCCGGTCATTCCTGTCGCCATACGCTCTAGCTGTTCCTTTAGCCACCCTTTGGGTTGTATTGTTCCCAAGGGCAATTCTATATATGGTTTGTTGATTAGTGGACTACGGTTGTTTGTGTAATTCACATTGTGCGTATTGTTTAAACTTTGTGCAGACAGGTTGAATGAATGCAGCCCGGTCAGACAGATTATTAACCATCCTAAATAGTGTGTCTTTTTCATTTTTATTCTTTAAAATCAATCCATACTTTCATTTTTCCGGCATCTCGATTGTCCCAACTATAATAGGGGATAAGTGATAGGTTATGGTCAGACTGAATGGTGTAAACGCCATTTAATAGCTCCCTGTTGAATGCTCCGCTGAATGAGTCATTACTATGGATAGCTGCTTCGTGATAGTCCGGATTGTCAATCTCCTCCATGCAATAAATAACAGGACCGCGTTGTATGGCTCTTTTACCTGCGTTTTCCTTTACTTTCGGGTGTGCTTGCTCTTGTTTTATATCCATAGCCCAAGCTAGTTCTATCGTATTGTCTGAACCCCATGCTTGCTTAAAAGTCAGGTAACCGTCTTCGCCTGCATTTATTGTGGTTTCTGTGCCATTAACCTGGACGGTATAGTCATTGGTCCAGTTTGGTTTGCGCACTTTGACCTCGAAGACACCCTCTTTTTTAGGATTAATCTTGATGGTTACTTTCCCATCCCATGGATATTCAGTCGTTTGTTTGACTTGAACTTTGTTTTTCTTTAATTGAATATCCGTTTCGGAAGAAATAAAGAGATTGACCCAAACGGCATCATCTGACTTCCCATAAATATAGCTTCCTATCGAAGGGATAAAACGAGATACTTGACTGGGGCAGCAAGCGCATCCATACCAAGCCTGTCGGTGGTGTCCACCATCTGATTCAAGAGGGTTGACGTAGAAAAATCGATCTCCAGAAAGGGAAACACCCGATAATACACCGTTATATAAAGCCTTTTCAAGTATATTGATATATTTCGCATCACCACTCAGTTCGTTCATTCGGTGATTCCAGAAAACCATACCTACTGAAGCACACGTTTCACAGTAAGCTTCTTTGTTCGGGAGGTCATAATCTTCCGTAAAACCTTCATTGTGTCTGGACGAACCGATGCCACCGGTGATATACATTCTTTTATGTATCAGGTTATCCCATATCCTGTTCAATGCATTTACATACGCGGTGTCATTTTTTAAAGCAGCTACATCTGCCATGCCACAGTACATGTACATACATCTTACGGCATGACCGGATACCTCAGAAAGATCTTTTACCGGAATGTTATCTTGATAATAAGCCGCATTCCAGGGTTTCCCTTCTCTGATGCCGCGTCCATATCCTCTCTCTTCCAGTAGCC
This sequence comes from uncultured Parabacteroides sp., assembly GCA_964610765.1. GTDB lineage: Bacteria > Bacteroidota > Bacteroidia > Bacteroidales > Tannerellaceae > CAZSWS01. Next base: position 936 of record CAZSWS010000072.1, on the reverse strand, counting down.
AATGGGCGAAATTTAAATATCGTTCGTCCTTTGTTAAATCATATAGTTTGACTAGCGCTAGCTCGATTTCTTGATGTCCGGGTATCCAGTGGCGCTTTTCCGGACCAAAAACTGACATCATGTGTTCTACCATCTTTTTGCTGACTTCGAGAAATTTGTCTTTCCCTGTTGCATGATAATAAGCAATAGCGGCTTCCAGCATATGTCCGGCACAGTACATTTCATGCTTGTCCATATCAGTCCACCGGTTGTCTAATCCGGTGATTGAATAAAAGGTGTTCAAATAGCCATCCGGTTCTTGTGCCGCTGCAATCAAGTCAATCCATTCGTCCAGTTTGGCTTCAATAGCCGGGTCCGGATTGTTTATTAATGAATAGGCCATGCCTTCCATTGCTTTATATACGTCTGAGTCATCAAAGAATATTCCTTGATGTTCATTTACATTGTTCGCGGCATTTCGGTAATTCTGAATACGTCCGGTTTTATTTTCTATTTGGTCGATACATGCCGAAAGTGTAGCTGAAGCATGTGTTTTTAGAATTGGACTCCAGAAGCTGTCGTTGATTTTTACGGTGGAAAAGTGAACCGGCTCAACAACACGCATGCTCTTCTGCGTACTTTTAGAACAAGCTGTTAAACAGAATGATACGACAAGAATAGTGGAAACGAGTAATTTGATAGTGCGATTCATGAGGTGGTTTTTTACTGGTTATTGTTTTTCAAATATAGTGCTCACTACAAACTTAATGAAAAGTGTGGCTTATTCAACTTCTTGATAATTAAATTTCTCACTACTTGGCTATTTTATTATAACCCATTTGGTAGGAAGAGTAGGATGGTTTAATCACTTTATTAGGGGGTTTTATTTTTTTCATCGAGTTGAACTGAGCTTTTAACGGCTGTTAGAAGAGCTTATGACGTTCGTTGAAAGCTCTT
>CAZSWS010000071.1:1858-13579 GCA_964610765.1 uncultured Parabacteroides sp. | reverse complement strand
TTAGTTCCAGCTTGTCAACATGATAACGAATTTGGTCAAGCATTGGAAATACCGTATCGTGATATGCTATGGCTTTTTCCCGTTCGCTTGGGATGATATTGGCTATTTTTCTTGATTCAACCATTTGGTCAACCAGTTCTTTCAGTAGCATAATATGTTCAGCGATGTCTTCGATGATTTCTAAATTCTTCGCTGACAGGCGAGAAGCCTTTTCTTCCGAGAAGAGAGATTTCATTTTATATGCATTGTCAATCAGCTGTGATTGATATTTAGTAGCTACGGGGATGATATGATTCATAGCTATATCGCCTAAAACACGCGCTTCTATTTGTACTTTCTTTGTATACATATCCCACTTGACTTCGTTGCGTGCTTCTAGTTCTTTGCGGTTCATGACACCGGTTGATTCAAACAGTTTGATGCTCGAATCAGAAAGATAAGAGTCAAAGATAAGGGGAACACTTGTTTCGCAATCCAACCCTCTTCGTTTCGCTTCTTCTTTCCATTCATCACTATATCCGTTGCCTTCGAAGCGAATGTTTTTGGATTCTTTAATGTCTTTTCTAATCACTTCCAGTATGGCCTCAAAGGGCTTAGTCCCGATAGCAATTAATGCATCTACCTCCTTTTTGAATATAATCAGTTGTTCAGCAACGGCTGTATTGAGTACCAGTAAAGAAGCAGCGCAATTAGCTGATGAACCTACGGCTCTGAATTCAAACCGATTGCCGGTAAATGCAAAAGGTGATGTGCGATTACGGTCTGTGTTGTCTATCAATAAGTCCGGAATGATAGGAATTTCTAACTTTAAACCATGCTTGCTTTCAATAATAAAGTCTTTTGCATCCGTGTTTTCTATTTCATCTAAGATGCCGGATATTTGTGTACCTAAGAAACAAGAAATGATGGCAGGAGGGGCTTCACTAGCACCCAGTCTATGAATATTCGTAGCTGAAGAGATGCTTCCCTTTAGCAGCGCATTATGACGATGTACGGCTTTTAGTGTGTTGACAACAAAGGTGATAAAGCGTAAGTTTTGCTCAGGAGTTTTACCGGGAGCCATGAGTTCTATACCGGTATTTGTTTCTAACGACCAGTTGTTATGCTTTCCAGAACCATTGATGCCTTTGAAAGGTTTTTCGTGCAGTAATACGCGAAAACCATGTAACCTGGCAACTTCACGCATCAACGACATGAGTAGTTGGTTTTGATCGTTTGCCAAATTGCATTCGCCATATATGGGAGCTAATTCAAACTGATTGGGAGCGGCTTCGTTATGCCGGGTCTTTAAAGGAATACCTCGCTTAAGAGCTTCAACTTCCAGGTACTGCATGAACGACAAGACCCGTGTGGGAATAGCTCCAAAGTAGTGATCTTCTAATTGTTGATTTTTGCTACTCTCGTGTCCCATCAGTGTTCTTCCGGTAAGAAGCAGGTCCGGACGGGCGGCATATAACTCCTCATCGACCAAAAAGTACTCTTGTTCCCATCCTAAATTAGTAATAACCTTCTCAATCTTAGGGTCAAAATAATGACATACTTCGGTCGCAGCTTTATTGAGTGCGTTAAGCGATTTGAGTAGCGGTAGTTTGTAGTCAAGTGACTCGCCTGTATAGGCAATAAATATGGTTGGAATACATAGGGTGTCTTCTTCAATAAAAGCAGGCGAAGAAGGGTCCCAAGCTGAATATCCTCTAGCTTCAAACGTGTTGCGGATTCCTCCGTTTGGAAAGCTTGAAGCATCCGGCTCTTGCTGGATAAGAAGCTTTCCGGAGAATTCTTCTATGATTCCTCCTTTTTTGTCGTATTCAATGAAAGAGTCGTGTTTTTCAGCTGTTCCCTCTGTGAGCGGATGAAACCAGTGTGTGTAATGGGTAACACCATGCTGAGTAGCCCATTCTTTCATTCCCTGAGCCACGGCATTAGCCAGATGTATAGTAAGAGGCTTTTCATGATCCATCACCTCAATCATCTCAGCATATATTTTAGCCGGAAGGTATTTGAACATTTTTTGCCTGTCAAATACGAACGATGCAAAATATTCTGTAGGACGTTCTTTGGGAATATTAAATGGGATTGCTTTTTTTCTAAAAGCTGATTCTACAACTTTAAACCTTAAATTCGACATATAGGTTGTTTGCTTAGTTTGTTTTTATAGTAAATATATATTGTGCTCTTCACACTTCTTGACTTGTTCTTCGGGCCAGATAGATGCTTGTACTTCACCTATATGTGCTTTTTGAAGGAAAAACATACATAAACGACTTTGTCCGATGCCTCCTCCGATTGATTCAGGCAGGGAGTTGTTGACTAGCATTCTGTGAAAATCCAGCTCTACTCGTTCAGGACATCCGGCAATATTTAATTGGTTGATTAGCGCTTTTTTATCTACTCTAATCCCCATAGAGGACAACTCAAAGGCACAGTTCAGTATGTTGTTCCAAAGAATGATATCGCCATTAAGACCTAAATAGCCATCGTCATTGGGCGTACTCCAGTCGTCATAGTCTGGTGCTCTGCCATCGTGAGGCTCACCATTGGATAGTTTAGCCCCGATTCCGATGATAAACACCGCACCGTATTGCTTGGCTATTTCATGTTCCCTTTCTTTAGGGGTAAGCCCCGGATATCTCAAAAGCAGCTCTTCTGCTTGAATAAAGGTGATTTTATCCGGTAAGGTGGGTGTGATATGGGGGAAGTTTCGGTATACCAATGCCTCTATTTCCTTCATAGTTTTATAAATCATTCGGACTACCTTTTTTAAGGTGTAGAGGTTTCTGTCTTCCGGACGTATCGTCATTTCCCAATCCCATTGGTCTACATAGAGTGAATGCAAGTTGTCTAGCTCTTCATCGCTGCGAATAGCATTCATGTCAGTGTATAAACCAAAGCCCGGGGGGATATCATAAGCTCCTAGTTTGATTCGTTTCCATTTCGCTAGGGAATGAACTACTTCTGCCGTCCGGTTGCCCATATCTTTCACCGGAAAGTTAACTGCACGCTCCACACCATTCAAGTCGTCATTAATACCTGTTCCGCTTAGGACAAAAAGAGGAGCAGTAACTCTTCTTAAGTCTAATGATTTGGACAGTTTGGATTGAAACTCTCTTTTTAACATTTGAATGGCAACTTCGGTTGTTTCTGTCAGCAACTTCGGCTTATATTTTGTAGGAATTATTAAAGGCATATTTGTATTAAAGTTTTGTTTTGATTATTTGATAAGGGGTTAGTAATCTCTTTAAGCAAGCGCTTGTATGTTAGACTATGCTCATAAAGCTTTTTCAATGTTTATTACGTTTTAGTCTATGGATAGCTTCGAGTATATTTTCGCGGCTACTAAATGCTGTAAATCTTAAATATCCTTCACCATTAGGACCAAAGCCAACTCCCGGACTACCTACTAGGCTATATTCGTAGAGTGCATTATCGAAAAATTTCAAAGAAGACATGCCTCTAGGGGCCTTAACCCACAAGTAAGGAGCATGTTCTCCTCCATACACTTTTAGTCCGGAATACTCAAAGCCACTTTTTAGTAGTTTGGCATTGGTTATATAGTAATTAATCAGTTCTTTAACTTGTGCAGCACCTTTAGGAGTATAGCTTGCTTCGGCCCCACGTTGAGCGATGTAGCTGGTCCCGTTAAATTTGGTGCTTTGTCTGCGTCTCCATAACTGGTTTAACTTGACTTCTTTGCTGTTTCTGGTAAAACCGTTTAGCTCTTTAGGAACAATGGTATATCCGCAACGCACGCCGGTGAATCCTAAAGTTTTCGAATAGCTTCTAAACTCTATAGCCACTTTTTTAGCTCCTCTGATTTCATAAATAGAGTGTGGAATGCCCGGACCTTGAATAAAAGCTTCGTAGGTTGCATCAAATAAGATTAAGACATTGTTAGCTAAGGCGTAATCGACCCATTTCTTAAGCTCTTTTTTTGTGAGCACTGTACCTGTAGGATTATTGGGATAGCAGAGATATAAAATATCAACCTTATTGGGTGGTAGCTCTGGGATGAAGTCGTTTTCGGCTGTGCAAGGGATGTAAACGATGTTACTCCATCTCCCTTCTTCCATAACTCCGGCTCTTCCATCCATCACACTTGTATCAATATACACGGGATATACCGGATCAATCACCCCTACGCAATTATCTTGACTGAGAATGTCACCAATATTTCCGGTGTCACTTTTAGCTCCATCATTGATGAATATTTCACTTCCTTCTATATTAACACCTCGGGATGCGTAGTCGTGTTTTATAATTGCATCTTTTAAGAATGAGTACCCTTGTTCAGGTGAATAGCCTCGAAAACTTTCTGCATGTGCTAACTCTTCTACAGCTTTATGCATAGCTTCAATAATAACCGAAGGGATAGGGTGGGTGACATCGGCTATGCCTAAGTCTATAATCTTTTTTTTAGGTTGTGTAACCCGATATGAGTTAACTCTTTTGGCTATTTCTGAAAACAGATAATCGGTAGGAAGGTTTAAGAAGTTTTCATTAACTAAAGCCATAGCATCACATATTTTCTTTTGTTTTTAGTTTTAGGCGAAAAACGGTTTATGTTTTTTCCACACAAAGATATATCTTTTTGCGCTTATAGCAATGGCTTCGCTGTCTTATTGATTGTTTTTTATTTGAAAATAAGCAAAATGAATTAGTTGTATTTTAGATTAGTATCTAATTGTCGTTTTAATGGCTGCTTGCTTGTGAATATGAATGATAAAGCCGGGTATAACTATCAATTTTTTCACCTCAGTATGCTTAAGAGAGGAGGGATGTTAGAAAGTGGGTGCTGAAAACGTTAAAAATGTATTTAGCCAGGCTACATTGTTCTTTTAAGAGCAAAATGTCTACTTTTGTAGTTGCTAAAAATTAACTTATGGCTCAATTATTTGTTTTTCAACCGTTCGAGTTAGTCTTGATAGGTATTGTTTTTGTATTATTTCTTATACAACTTACTTTTTATCTGATAGACTTTAGACGTCCTTATAGGCGATTGAAGAAAAAAAGAAGGAAACCGGATGACGAATTGTTAGATAGTGAGCTACCTCCTGTTTCAATTATTATATACGTCAAAAACGAGTCGGAGAACCTTTCAGAGAACCTCCCGCTTATTTTAAATCAGCATTATCCCGAATTTGAGGTCATTGTTGTGAATGATGGTTCAACGGATGAAAGTGAGCAGGTTCTAAAGAACTTCGAGTTGAAATATGCTAACTTATATCATACGTTTATTCCCGAAGAGGCTCGATATTTGAGTCGTAAGAAGTTGGCTATGACGGTAGGTATTAAAGCAGCAAAGTATGATCGTTTGTTATTTACGGAGGTAAATTGTCGTCCGGCTAGTAATGAATGGATAGCATCCGTCATGAAATCTTACCATGCCAATACCGAGATTGTTATTGGTTATTCTACGTATGAATCATCCAAAGGCTTGTTTCATCAATTAGCCGGTTATGACACCATCATGAGTAACCTACGCATGATGTCGTCTGCCTTATGCAACCGCCCGTTTATGGCGTATGGCTCTAATTTGTCTTATTTTAAGTCATTGTTTTTCGGCAATAAAGGCTATTCTCAATCACTCAATTTACATGCGGGTGAAGATGATTTGTTTGTGAATGAAACAGCTGATTCTCAAAATACCGAAGTGCTTTTAGAACCGGAAGGTGCTACTGTGATTATGCCTTATAGTCGTTTTAAAGTATGGAAAGAGATGAAAGTATCTCGGGCGGCCACTCGCGGATTTTATCGTGGAGGGCAGACTTTTTACTATCGATTGGAAGTGCTTACTCGTTTCTTATTCTGGGTAGCTGCACTGTTTACGGCGATTTATGGGTTTATTCATGAACAGTGGCTTTTAGGAGGCGGTGCCGTTTTGTTTATTTTGATTCGCTGGCTGGCAGCTTCGTTGGTGCTGAAAAAGTTTTCAACAGCTTTTGGGCAGAAATTCAATGTTTGGACGCTACCGTTTATGGAGATATACTTGCCCATATTTGAACTCTACATTCAGGTATATCGTGTTTTTAGGGGGAAGAATGATTTTACTTTCCGATTCGGCTGATATCCTTTTTACTCAAAACGAATTGACTTGGATGGCTCTATCTTTGCTATGATGTAAGATGGTGCAAGCATCATGGTCATTGAGATAAATAAAGTACCTGCGTTGATTAGCAAAAGCATGGGTATGCTCAGTTCTATAGGTACTGCATCGAGGTAGTAATCCTCCGGATTTAAAGGGATAACTTTAAAGTAATGTTGGATGATGCATATACTAATGCCAATAATATTGCCCCATATCATGCCTTTGCCTATCATGAAGAAAGAGATGTAAAGAAATATTTTTCGGATGCTACTATCTCGCTGTCCCATGGCTTTTAATAGCCCAATCATATTAGTGCGTTCCAAGATAATGATTAATAGACCTGATATAATGGTAAAGCCTGCAACAATGATAATCAATATAAGGATGACTGCAACATTCACATCCAGTGCATCTAGCCAAGCAAAAATGCCCGGGTTCAGGTCTTTTATAGACCGTGTGAAAAACATATTGCCTTCACGGTCATTTTGCTTGATTAAATGAAAATATAGGTTCTCACTCGTTTGATCCAAATTGTCGTAGTCCGCAACAAGTAGTTCTATTCCACTGGCTTGATTTTTCTCCCAACCGTTGATTCTTTGTACTTGCTTAATGTCTCCAATGATGAAATATTTGTCATAATCAGAAAAACCACTGTCGTAGATGCCTTTGATGTGGAATCTGCGTGGGCGAATAGATTCTTGCATGAAGTATGTAATGAACGAATCTCCGGTGTTTAGCTTGAGGAGTCTGGATAAATACCTGGATATAAGAACTTCTGACGATGTAGAATCTGCCGTTATTACCGGGAGGTCACCTTCTTTTAAGTTTGATTTAAAAAAGCTCCAATCAAATTCAACATCTATGCCTTTAAAAACGATTCCTTGAAAGTCCTCATTCGTTTTCAACATCCCCGGTTTAGTTGCATAAGTCTCCAGGTGCTTAATGCCCGGATAAGTGCTTAAATCATTAAGTAAAGTATCACTTATGGTTATAGGCGCTGTTTCGTAGGAGATATTGTTATCAAAGTTGGCAATTTGGATATGCGAGCCAAAGCCAATTACTTTTTCTCTAACTTCTTTTTTGAAACCTATAATTACAGCAACGGCAAGAATCATGACGGTCAGTCCGAGAGCCACTCCAATGATGGCAATTCGAACAGCAGGAGGTGTAGCTTTACTGTTTTCTTTGCCTTTGTTGAAGCGTATCTTGCGTGCTATAAAAAGTTCCAAATTCATACATTACTCTTTTATTGTTCCGGGGTAAGCTTCTAATGCTTTAGCCAACAAAGTTAATGCTTTATCTAGATCTTCCTTCTTTAATACGTAAGCTAATCGAACTTGATTCTTTCCATGGTCGGGAGAGGTGTAGAATCCGGATGCCGGAGCCATCATGATGGTTTCGCCGTTATATTCGAAATGCTCCAGACACCAGGCGCAGAATTTATCACTGTCATCTACCGGAAGTTTTGCTACGGTATAAAAAGCTCCCATGGGGATGGGTGAGTAGCAACCCGGTATTCGATTGATGCGGTCAACCAGGTAGTTTCTCCTTTGTAGATATTCATTATATACACCTAACATATAATCTTCATCCACATCTAACGAGGCTTCTGCTACGATTTGTCCTAAGAGAGGAGGGCTCAGTCTGGCCTGACACCACTTCATGACGTTATCCTTCACTTGTTTATTTTTAGTGATGATGGCTCCAATTCGTATGCCACATTCACTATATCGTTTCGATACGGAATCAATCAAGACAACATGATTGGTGATGCCCTCTAGGTGGAATGCCGATATATAAGGAGCTCCTGTATAGCAGAATTCACGATAGACTTCGTCCGAAAACAGAAAAAGATTATGTGCTTTAACTAAATCCCGCAGCTGATTCATTTCAGCTTGTGTATATAGATAGCCGGTAGGGTTGTTAGGATTGCAAATCATAATCGCCTTGGTCCGATTCGTGATAAGCTTTTCAAACTCCTGTAAAGAGGGTAGGGCAAAGCCATCTTCAATATTCGAAGGAATTGTTTTGATGACTGCTCCACTCGAAATGGCAAAAGCCATGTAGTTGGCATAGGCCGGCTCCGGTATGATGATTTCGTCTCCGGGGTCAAGACAGGCCATGAATGAGAAGAAAACAGCTTCAGATCCTCCGGTCGTTATGATGATATCGTCCGGCTCAACATCTATTTTAAACCGATGATAATAGCTTGCTAGCTTATTTCTGAAACTTTGAATTCCTTCACTTGGTGTATATTCTAATACCTCTCTATTGATGGTCTTTAAAGCATCCATGGCAATTTGAGGTGTTTTTAAGTCCGGTTGACCTATGTTGAGGTGATAAACCTTCAATCCTCGTGCTTTGGCAGCATTCGCTAATGGCACTAATTTCCGGATGGGAGATGCCGGCATTTGTATCCCTCGTTCTGAAATGGTTGGCATTGGGTTAAATCATTTTGTTTGTAAAATTACTTATTTGTAGACAAATTGACTGCAAAAGTAACTTAACTCTGATTTTTACACAAGTATAGCCTGTTTTATTTTTTCTTTTCTTTATATGCCTGGTCTAATCGCATCTTGACTGGCATGCATGGTCGAGACAAATGCCTTTGGATCAACTTCAGAAACTTCGTTTTTAAATTCACGCAAGTCCTTACGCTCTAGAATGGTAAAGATAATGTCTGTTTCATTTCCTTCGTACATGCCTTTTCCATGTAGGAAGGTTCCTCTTTTACCCAGCTTGTTAACAATGATATCACGCAGCTCTTCTTTTTTCTTCGAAACAATAAATACGGCTCGTTTGGGATTGTCCGGCTGGAACATCTCTACTGTTTTTCCGAAGATGAAAATAGTTAACCAGGAGTATAAGGGGACAGTCCAGTCTTGGAAAGCAACTAAGCCGAGCAATACTACGCAAGAATCAACGATGATGATAATATTACCGACTTTTAAGTTTGAGCCTTTAGCCATGACCCGTGCCAGTACATCAGTTCCGGCACTGGTACTTTGTGCTTTGAAAACACAAGTCACACCTAGACCCAGTAAAACACCTCCGTAGAAACAGGCTAGAAATGTGTCGTTGGCAACCAAGGGCTGGTTTTTGAAAATGAATGTTAATGAATCTGTGAAAAATGAAATAAGCAGGAAGGTGACAACTGTTTTAGGTCCTGATGAAAGGCCTAATTTTTTTATGGCTAGTATAAGCAGAGGGATATTAAAGCATAAAGCTGTTATTCCAATAGGAAGTCCATCCGGCAAGAAAGGGAATAAACCCGCTGTAACATAGTGTAATACGATTGATATGCCATATACGCCTCCCGGGATGATTTTGTAGGGAGCTAAAAATAGCACGTAACTAAGTGCCTGCATAAGAGCACCAATAACAATTAAAGAATAGTCTACAGCAAAAGACTTTACTTTGGGGTGATTACTAGAGGAGAATCTTGTCTTCATTTTTATCTAAATACAATAATAAGAGGATTTAAACATTTTTTAAACCGCAAAGATAACTATTCATTCATTTACTTTGCATTTATTTTCATTCATTTTATTTTATTTTTTAGCCTGATATTTACTGTGTCGCTTTTTGGTTTATATAAATTGGTGTGTATAGTGCTTCTGATTATATTTGCATAGGTATGCATTGAAACAGTTGATTTTATAAAAGTGTAAAGTATTGAAAGTATCATTTAGCCAATTAAGTTATCGTATTTTTGAAGAAGCAATTAAAGACTATCATAAAACCAATACCATAAATGCTTCTATCCATAATCCTTATCCTGTTAAGAGCATAGAGTTTTATCTTTATTTAAAAAACTGGATTGACACGGTGCAATGGCATTTGGAAGATTTGATTCGTAACCCGGAGATTGACCCCGAAGAAGCATTGGCTCTTAAGCGACGAATAGATAAGTCAAATCAAGACCGAACGGATTTAGTAGAGTTAATTGATGGTTTTTTTCTTGAAAAGAATAAACAGGTGATTCCTTTACCTGATGCAATCCTTAATACGGAGAGTCCGGCATGGGCTTTAGATCGACTATCAATTCTTGCACTGAAAATATACCATATGAATAAACAAACCCTGCGTAAAGACGTAGATGAAAAACACATTGCTTCCACCAGCCAGAAGCTAGCTATACTATTAGAACAGAAAAAAGACCTTATTATTGCTTTGGATCAGCTGCTTGACGATATAGCTCTCGGTAAAAAATATATGAAGGTGTATAAACAAATGAAAATGTACAACCTGCCGACTTTGAACCCGGTATTGTACAATAAAAAGAAGTAAAAATGGCTCATGTACTCGTAATAAGACTTTCTGAAATTGGTGATGTTGCTATGACCATTCCTGTTTTATATTCGGTGGCTCACTTGAATCCTTCAGATACTTTCACCTTATTAACCCAACCTTTTCTTCAGTCGCTATTCATTAATCCACCTGCTAATCTCCACACCCGAGCGGTTGATATACGTGGGCAAGAGAAATCTTTCGGTGGCATCATGAAGTATGCTCAAAAAATAAGTAAAGAACCTTTTGATGTAGTGATTGATTTGCACGATGTGATTCGTAGCAGGATTATTGCTTCACAGTTCAAGCTCAAAGGAAAGAAAGTCTTTGTGTTGGATAAAATGCGTGAAGCACGTAAAAAACTGATTCGTAAGGAAAATAAAGTGCTTCGCCCCATAAGACCAACGATTGAACGATATGGAGATGTGTTTTTAAGGGCAGGCTTTGTCTATGAGCAACAATTTGATTCACTCTATGATACGACTCAACCTAACGATGCTTCTCTTGTAGAGAAATATGGAGAAAAGGGTGCTAACAGGTGGATTGGCGTTGCTCCTTTTGCCAAATACCGTGGTAAAACGTATGGCATAGATGAAATGGAGATAGTCGTTGATAGGCTATCTCAATTGCCCCACACCAAAGTGTTCCTTTTTGGTGGTAGAGGCTATGAGCAGGCAATGTTAGACGAATGGGACTTCCGTTATGACAATGTACATTCGGTAGTGGGAGAGTTTGAACTAGATAAAGAATTGATGCTTATTAGTCAGCTAAATCTGTTAGTAAGCATGGATTCAGCCAATATGCATTTAGCCTCATTAGTGAAAACGCCGGTTGTCTCGTTATGGGGAGCTACGCATCCCTATGCCGGATTTTATGGATATAAGCAAGACCCGAACAACATTATTCAGGCACCTATGCTGTGTCGTCCCTGTTCGATACTCGGACAAAAACCTTGCTATAAAGGTGGTTGGGCATGCTTGAAGTGGATTACCCCTGATATGGTCGTTGAAAAGGTGAAAGAGTTGCTATAGCATAAAGGTTGTATAGTCTATCCCTTATTTAAGAACTTTTTGAAGGCTTGCTGTGGACTGATTGAGCCGAATCCTCATCTGCAAATACGGTCAATACATACTGTTTGATTCCAAAACGACTTCTCTCTTTGTGGATAAATTGGTCGATTTAAATTGAATCTTTTAATGATAGGTTATGTTCTTTGATTAAAGAAACGCATTGAGCTTCGTCAAATCCTCGTGCTTTAGCGTATGCTTTTCCTAAAATTTCTAACATTTCCTCTGAAGCAGTAAGTCTTTCAAAGTTTTTACATCCGGTTTTTACATCTATTTTAC
>CAZSWS010000071.1:0-1758 GCA_964610765.1 uncultured Parabacteroides sp. | reverse complement strand
GCTTTTGATTTTCTAAACCATCCGTAAATGATGCGGTTGATAAATAAAGGTCTTTTGTATGATTTTACAATCAAATTGAGTTTGTCAACCTGATATTTTTTCAGTTCGTTACGCCCTTTATGAATAGTAGTGCCTGACTGTTCAAATTCAGATGGTAAATTTATTAAAAACTTCCCTAGCAGGTTGTATTGAGGGTCTATATGGAATTTCTTTACATGAATGAAATTCTGAATCCGGTTAATGATTCGCGACAAACTACGATTATATCTAAGTGGTCCACTAAGTGTTTTCTGGAAAAAATCAGGATATAGATGATTGAGTGTGTCAACGATTTCTTTCTTTTTACTTCGATCCCTTTTTCGCTTCGATTGATCGTGTATTCTGTAATAATGTCCGATGTTTTGCAAGCGAACTGCGTCTCCACCATCTTTTAATACAGATATCCAAAAAATCCAATCTTCACGTCCTGTATGTTCGTAAAATCCTCCTACTCTTTTCCAATCTTCTTTACGAAAAAGTGAGCAGCAGCTTATCATATTTTTTCTTGCTATAAGGGGTAGACTGAAAGGAGCTAACTTCCATGGACCACTTCTCATACCAAAGTATTCAGCCTCTGTGCTAATAACTTTGACTGATGGTGACGAAGCGAATACAGCCACAGCTTCAGCTATATAATCAGGACTAATTAGGTCGTCCGAATCAACAGGTAAGATATATTCTCCATGCGATTTATCTATTCCATTGTTGCGTGCTGCTGCAACTCCTTTGTTTTCTTGTTGATAGAAATGAACATGACTATATGTATCGGCATACGATTGGGCGATAGTTGCTGAGCCATCTGTTGACCCGTCGTCAATGATGATAATCTCAATGGGTTTGTAGGTAGATGCTAAAACAGAGTCGATTGTTTCTTTCAGGAAAGACTCTGAATTATATACAGGAATGATAATGGATACAAGTGGCTGCTTGTCCGGAGAACTCGTGCTCATATCTTATCACGCTTATGAATAAGTTTTTGCCAATAATACTTAATCGGGTTCGTATATTTTAATTGTTTCCAAGGGCGACTGCCGTGTGGACGATGCCAGACGGTTAGCTCTGTGAAAATATAGTTGTTGAATTTTAGCTTTAGCGATTGGTGTGAAATAGTCACATCATGCCATGATTTGCTAGGGTCTAGTTCATGAAAGTCAAAGCTTTTTAGGAAATCTTCAGTCAGCAATGAGCAGCAAAAGCTTACATGCTTTTTACTGTTGAATACTTTTTCCTGTATGTCTTTAGCATAGAGGTAGGGGTAGTTTACTGTTTCATTTTCGTCGACCGTAATGGCAGCTGCTATTCCGCATTTTTCTGCATTCATTGCTCCTGTAAAGAGTTCTTGCAACGTGTGCTTTTTGACAATGACGTCCGATTCGACAATCAACAATCCGGCTTCGCTGGCTATTGCCTTAGCCTGTGCATCTTGTAAGATAAGTAGGTAGTTAGGAGATGGATGGTCGGTGATATCTTTGAGGTTTATCAATTGAAACCCCCAGTCCTTCGCTGCTTTTTCAAGGATTGACGTGTTCTCGTCCGTACTGAAGTCATTATATACGGTATACGTGTGTGGTACTTGAATATCTGAAGATTGAATGGACTTTATTGTTTCCAGCGTCAACTCGATGGAGTCTTTAACCGGAGTAATAATATGTACTTCTTTCATTTGTTGATCGAATTTTGCGCAAAGATACGACTAACCATGTGAATTATCTCTATGGT
>CAZSWS010000070.1:0-13748 GCA_964610765.1 uncultured Parabacteroides sp. | reverse complement strand
ACATTTTAAGTATTAGTCCCTTTATATAGCATAAAAAAAGAAGCGGTCTTTAAGATATCCGGCATAGCCAGACTCTTAAAGACCGCTTCTTTGTTACCTATCTGAAACGAAGCATGATTTTTTGTTAAATCACTCAAACCCATGAAAATAAAAAATCTGCGATGTTACGATTGCGTTATAAATAAGTAAAGGTGTACGTGATTGCTCACGCAATTCCATACTACCTTAGTGTTAAACAAATTATTATTCTAGTATGAAATTATGTCTATACTGTTTGATATAGCCTAACGCTTCTTTGCATAGTTCAGTTATGGCAGACCAATTACCCGATTGGATTGCTTCTTTGGGGAATAGTTTAGAACCCATACCTACACATGTTACACCTGCTTTAAACCATTCAGACAAGTTCTTTTCGGTCGGTTCAACTGCTCCTGTTGCCATCAATAGCGACCAAGGCATCGGAGCTTTGATATTGCTGACAAAAGAAGGACCTCCTACATTGCCTGCCGGGAAAACCTTGCATAGGTCGCAACCCAGTTCTTGAGCAAAGCCTATTTCTGAAACCGAACCACAGCCCGGCACATAAGGTACTAGCCGGCGGTTGCAAACTTTAGCTACATCCGGATTAAACAGTGGACCTACAATAAAGTTAGCTCCCAGTTGAATATATAATGAAGCTGTTCCTGCATCAACTACGGTGCCGGCACCTAAAATTAAGCCCGGACACTCTTTCGTTGCATACTTCACCAGTTCGGCAAAAACCTCATGGGCGAAATCTCCCCGATTCGTGAATTCGAAAACGCGAACTCCACCATCATAGCATGCACGAAGTACGCTTTTTGCCGTTTCTGTATCTTTGTTATAATATACCGGAACCATGCCGGTAGAGGTAACTGCCTCTAATACTTGTAGTTTATTATATGTAGCCATAGTCATTTATAATAAGTAGTACAAACATACAAAAAAGAGTAAACAGAAAGCAGTCAAGAAGAAACATAAAATGATTCAAAGAAAAAAGATATTTCGTTTGCTCGTAAAAATATAACACTTTATCTTTGCACCCGAAACGAGAGACTTCGTAGCTCAGTTGGTAGAGCAAATGACTCTTAATCATTGGGTCGAGGGTTCGATTCCCTCCGAGGTCACAGAATGAATATTAGGCGATTAGAATGAAAGTTCTAATCGCCTTTTTTCTTACCCGTGACGCATTCGTGACGTTTTGAATGTTAAATAAAAAAATACTCCTTTTTTAGACTCCTTATTTCTACTACCTTTCAACTTTATATTTAATTATATCTGTTGATTATTATGAGTGTATATAAAACTGCCCGTTGTATGTTTTTTTGAATAAAATCCAATAATTGTGTAATTTTTAAATAGAATTATGTAATGAATTATATTGAAAACATGACTACCTTTAGAACTCAATATATTAATACTGAGTAGCTTCTTTTATAAATATGTCCTACTGCACCACTTTCAAAAGAATTGATGTTAACGGTAATTTATAACAGGTCAGTCGCAAATAGCGATTGATGGATTTTCTATCCTACACTGTTAGTATATAATACAATAACATTATGACAACCCTATCAGTTAAAGAACCAGCCGTATCTACAAATGCTGAAACTGCTACTTTTTTAGGTTTATTGTTTTCTTACAATAATAGCCTTAAGCTTTTTCATTGGCATGTAACGGGAGTTGGTAGTTATGCTAAGCATATCGCTTTAGATCAAGCAATAACAGATCTATTAGATGCCACCGAACGCATCGTAGAGACTTCATATGCGTTACGAGGTGATCTCGATATTATTATTCCTGTAACAACAAGACCTGATAATATTGTGAAATGTACCGAAGAGTTCTATAAGACTGTGGAATCTAATCGTAAATTATTTCCTGAAGTTTTCACGCAATCTATTATTGATGACTATCAGGAAGCAATTCAACAGTTGCTATATCGTCTAAGAAGATTACAATAAAAGAATCTTTTCTATAACGTAAATCTTATGTAAGGTGTTATTGGCAACTACCAGTACCACCTTATATTGATTGCCTAAATCAGGTTTAAATTCTACTAACTCTAAAAATATGACTTATGATTATATATATAAAAAATATGGTAAGTCGTCGTTGTAAAATGTGGGTGGAATATGTGATAAAACAAAATCAGATACCATATATCTCTATTCGTTTAGGACGAGTGGAGACGAAGGGTAATATTTCAGAAAGTCAATATCAACAAATAGAGTCGAAACTGGAATTATCCGGTTTATCTATCATAACGGATAAGACTACGATATTGGTGGAAAAGATAAAAATCATAATTATTAATGCAATACATGAAAATGGAGAATGTTTCAAGACCAATTTTTCTGATTATCTGAGTAATAAACTAAATTATAATTACACCTATTTATCTACTCTTTTTTCTAAATCGGAAGGAACAACCATTGAACATTTTATAATTGCACACAGAATAGAAAGAGTAAAGGAGCTAATCTCCGACAATGAACTAAATATAGCCGAGATTGCCTTTAAATTGGAATACAGCAGTGCGGCACATCTATCTAACCAATTTAAAAAACAAACAGGGATGACTCCTTCCTCGTTCAGATCTCAAAGAATGAAAATACTTAAGAATATTGAGGAATTATGAATTGTCTACTTTTCAATATATCTTATATATCGAAAAGAAATTCTATGATTTAATCATATACTTTGTTTAACTAAGATAACAATTAAAATGAAAGCAGTATATACAGCAATAGCCACAGCAGTTGGTGGCAGAAGTGGACATGTAACATCTTCGGATGGAGTAATAAATTTGGAAGTAAGGCCTCCTAAAGAAATGGGTGGACCTACCATAGTGGCTTATACAAATCCCGAACAACTATTTGCAGCAGGTTATTCTGCATGTTTCGGCAGTGCCATCAGTAGCGTGGCAACTGCTGAAAAATTGAGAATAAGACCAGAAGTCACCGCAAAAGTTAGTATTGGAGAAAAAGAAGGAGGTGGTTTTCAGCTTGCAGTTGAAATGGATGTGAAGTTTCCTCTGGGTATAAGTCAACAAGATGCAGAAAGGCTTGTAAAAGAAGCTCACCAAATATGTCCATATTCGAACGCTACCAGAAACAATGTTGAAGTAACGTTGAACACTACAGTTGAATAAGGCAGTATATAAAGTCAATTGAAGAAATTTATATCTAGTAAAAAAATCGCTAAAGTTTAGTTAATTCACATATAGTAGCATTTAAATTCCATTAGTAAGTGCGAATAGTTGAAAAAAGAGGAGATTGTAAAAGAGGGAAATAGCAGATAATTGGAAAGAAAAAAGAGGGAATATCAGCTCTTTGGACTTATGACACACCCTCCATCAAAAACACTAATTACTCTCTTTGGGGTAGCTGGTTACTAAGGGTTACTATTTTGAATCTGGTTATACATGCCATATTGTGGCCCGTATCAGCCGTACCGCTTCGACCTCCCTGCAATAAAACATTGGAACATGTCTCCATCAACATAGCACGGCTATCTAATAGTTGTTTAATGCGTACCAGAAGTTCACGTTCATCAAAACACCAATGACGCTTTGCACTCTTTCTGTTTTTTTTATGAAAGGATAGATGAAAAAAGCTACTAATGGTATTTGCGAGGAGTAAGTGAAAAACTTATGTCATTAGTTTCAAGAAGAATGGGTTCTCCCTTGTCCTTGTTCTATTTTTGCTAGGTCTAATGAAAGATTCGTTTTACGCAGAGGTTGCCATTTGAGGTAGGTAGCAGATCGCCACAGCCACTCTAAAGGACCATATCTGAAATGTCTTAGCCAGAATTTACTGATGATAACTTGTATTGCATAGACAACTAGCCCTAATACAAATACTTCTGTTGTTCCCCAACTGCCGAAAATCGAACCAAATCCCCACATCGAGAATAGGAATGCTCCCATTACACCTTGCATCTCATAGTTTGTCAGTCCCATGCGACCATAAGGAGTTAGTACATCCAAATGTTTTCCAATGCCTTTTATTTGATATAGAACTATGAATCCTAAAGATAAGGTCCCTGATAGTAGCACAACATTAATATCATTTAAGGCAGAAACAGCTATAGCAGCCAGCGGTATTTCATAGTTCGGTGTCATCAACATCCTGAAACTAATTGGCTCATGAGGAATCCATTTCAGTATAAGGCTGAGTGTTAAAGTTGCAAGCAAAAAACCAGCAAAGAGCATAATGTTTCTTTTTTGCTTCGTCTCAATATCTTTGAAAAACTGCAAACGACCAATTACTAGCCCCAGTATGAAAAGTGCCATAGTAATATATCCTCGCCCATTCATTCCAAACTGGTAGTTTAGCTTTCCTCGTAGCCCGGAAGTCAAATTCCTTTTAGCAGAGTTAAGATATGAAGGCTTCTCTCTTATGCTGCTTCTGGCTGGGCGTGGTGCAGGCTGTCTGTTTTCTACTACTTGTTCTGTTTTTGTGAGGCGATCATAGCCTATCATTATTAAACGTGGAGTACCCAATAATAAGAGACAGGCAATAGCAATAAGCATCCAGTTTTTCAGTGGATATAAAAAGACCAGTATAACTCCGAATACGGCATAAATGGAGAGAATGTCACCTGAGAAAAAACTATTTCCAATCATGCCTATTGCAAAAAGAATTGCCATTCGCCACAAGAAACGTTTGCGGAAATCAACTCCTCTTCTTGCAGCACTATCCATCTGTATAAAAAAGCTTAATCCAAATAAACAGGCGAAAATATTAATAAACCGACCCATGATTATGTTTTGTGAAAGCCATTGAATTGCGTTATCCAAGAGAGGGAATTGAGCCTCTTCAGGTCGAATGCCTGAAAATATTCCGAAATGTTGCAACATGTGTATAAGAATGACCCCTAGTAGGGCGAATCCTCTGAGGGCATCTATCACCGTAATTCTTTTATTCTCCGCTTCAGCGCTTCTTACATTTGTTGTTTGCATATAGCCTGTTTTTAGTGTTTGTAATTTATAGAACTATTACAAAGATTTGATTAATAAGGACTACTTGAGCTAGAAAATAGAAGAACACGAAATAATCAAAGTCTAAGACGAAAAGATGCAGAAATTTCTTTTCATCATAGTAGATAGAAGGATTTATTTGTTCATTATTTTATTCGCTTACCAGCCAAGCCTTGAAGTCGGCTGCTTTGTTTTTACTGACATAAATACGTTCGGGAACATCGGTGTAAAGCGTAACGAGCAGGCGACTGTCAAACCAAATGGTAATATCTTTAATGCTTTCACGAGCGATGATATATTGTTTGTTGGCCCGATAAAAATCTCTTGGATTTAAAGACAGAAATATTTGTTCCAAGGTAGAGGAATAGGGGTAAGATTGACCATTCTTTAAGCATACTCGGGTGTTTTTATCTGTGGTATAAAAGTAAAATACATCCCGTAAATCAATTGGAAGCAACTTGTCTTTTATCGGAATCAAGAACTTGTCTTTATAGCGTGATTTCGTAGGTGTTAATTTGGCTAGGCGCGATAAATAATTAACTACGTCGGTATGTGACCATCTCTTAAACTTGTCTAGTGCTCTTTTTAGTTCATCTGTTTTTATAGGCTTTAGTAAATAATCAACACTGTTTTGCTTAAAAGCCTCAATAGCATATTGATCATAGGCAGTAGTAAAGATAATTGGAGCTTCAACCTCCATGTGTTCAAATATCAGAAATGAAGAGCCATCCGATAGATGAATGTCCATTAAGATTAGATCGGGTTCCTCATGGCTTTCTAACCATTGAATAGTCTGTCTAATACTCTCTGTGTTTCCCAAAATGTGTATTGTCGGATCAATATCTTTTAATATTTCGACCAAGCTTTCATAAGCTGCTGTTTCATCTTCAACGATTAGCACTTTCATAGATAACTATTTTAAAGGTAAATAGACTCGAAAGATTGTCTCGTCATTTTCTATCCTTATTTGTTTATTCATAAGTAGGGTGAAGCGATTTTCTAAATTTTTTAAGCCGGTCCCATTGGTTATAGGAAGAGTTAATTTCGGGTATATCGGATTAGAAACCACTAATTCGCTGTCATTATTTAGGTAGATAGATACAACCATTTTGTTGTCACTGTCTATCTTGTTATGAACCACTATATTGTCAAGAAGAGGGAGGATTGATAGAACGGGGATTTTATAGGATAAGGCTTCTTTACTTATCTCTATCTGATATTTTAGCTTGTTAGCAAAACGAATTTCCATCATGTAGCGAAAGGCTTCCACAAATTCCAGTTCTTCTTCTAGTGTAACAAGGCCTTTCTTATCGCTTTGTAGGATATATCGAAAAACATCAGATAGTTTATTAACGTAGGTCAATGTAATTTCATTGTCATTTTTTCGGATTAATGATGTCAATCCATTCAGTGAGTTGAAAAAGAAATGTGGATTTATTTGATTGGCGAGCGCATCACAACGGCTCTGTAAGTTTTCCATTTTAAGTTGTTCCAACTCCTTTTCCTTCTTTCTTTGCTCTGTATATAGAGTGAAAATATATCCTGTAAGTGTTGCAAGGATACACATGGTGGCAAACTGAAATAACATTAAACTTCCCAGATGGCTTAGTCGGGTAAAAGTCAAATAGTAGATGCTCCCATAAATGGCAAAAGCAATTAACGTAATTAATGAATTATACCACAGTCGTTTTGCGAAAAAGGGTGTGATGATTTTACTCAAGTTGATTTTGAACAGTAAAAAAATAAAAACAGTATAGTAGAGATAGCGAAATGCAAAAAAAGTGATGTAGCTAACTTTTTCAACTCCCTCCAATCGACTAAGCTCCCATGGTATCCAAGTCACCTCAGGATATATGACAAATAAGGCACTTCCTAAACTGATTAAAATCAACTTAAATGGACTGTATGTTTTAAAAAACTCTTTCATTATTCTTAGACCTTTCTAGCTAGTTTTGATAAAAATAAAAAGAAAAGACATGTGTTGTTTCATTTAGAGGAGGAAAACGAAAATATGAGCAACAAGAAGAAAGAAAGCACCTTGTTTGATTGGCTTGGAATTACTGTTCTTCTTGAAGTGAAAAGAGGGATAAAGATGCAAGTTTAAGGGCATAGTGATCGGTTTATGTTTAGTGTTGCACTTGATAGACGCGTACGTCTTGCGGGGGGACGTGGAAGGGCAATTGGTTATCTTTGGTTGTGAATTGCTCGGATGTCCATAGCTCTTTTACCTGTAAGTTCGTATCAGTATGTATGCTTATTCGTTCCAGATTAACGCTTCCTATACTGGGAGCTGTTTTGTCAAAGTTAAATACAACGAAATAGGTGCTATTCTCTGTTTCTAACATAAACTGTGTTTCTGTCTTATGAGGTGCTGAGGCTTTATATCCATCGACCGGATAAAAGGATTGTCTCAAACGGGCAATATCATTGATATCCGGATTGGTGACGACTTCCATCGCACGCTTGCGGGCTTCCGGATTTCCGATAAAACTTCCTTTAAGGCTGAAATTATCTCCCAACATGTAAATACCCGTAATAACGGCCGAGGTGACGCGAGCTCTGTTAGCTCCTAGGGTGTAATCTTCCAACTGGTCAGACTGGTACAGTAATATATGGTCGGCATCATTGAATGGATAGACCCTGTCCAACCACCAACCGAACGACAAGCTGTTCAGCATGTAGCCGATGGTGCCTATATCGCCTTCTGTCATAGCTCCCCAGACGTCGCAGCTTATTCTTTTCGAGGTTCCGTATTGTGCCGGAAAAGTCGGAGCAATAGATAATGCGATAAACATATCGTCACCACAAATTTCAGTCAAATAAGCCATTCCTTCATTGTAGGCTTGCTTTCCGGTTGTTACAGATGGGTTGTGAAAAGATACAGCTTCTAATGTACCATTATTGATGAAGTCCAGTTTGATATATTCATACCCCATTTCTTTAAACATGCCTATATAATGATCCATCCTCCTTTTCGTAGCGGGATGAGTGGGGTCGATAGCTAAAGATTCAATCTTACGTGGCTGACCATTTGGGGCATATAAATAAATATCTTTATACCTCCATTGATTGTCTGTTCCTTCTACATACGCTTCTCCGTTAGCATACCAGTCTGAAAACGGTCCCCAGTAGATACCTGCTTTTTGCCCATTCTGGTGGCAATGTTTGACAAAGTCTTTGAGCTGTTCAGTTGAGAATGTATCCCAATAGGAATCTAGTCCGATATAAACCGTTTGGTCGTTGTTAAAGTTATTCGGTTGTAAGTCTGTATGAATAAAGTCGGCTACATCAATAGCTCCCTCATAGTTTACACGCGTAGCCATTGCTGCCCAGCTATTCCAACCGAATGGAACACCTTTATCCCATTTGCGCGGAGGAGCTATTTTGGCACAGGTCTGTCCGTAAGCTTCCAGTCCTCTGCGCCAATCTGCAAAAAAGCCCACAAACAACTTGGGCGATTTGATGGTGCGCCCATTTACATAACCATGTTCACAAGAAGGTCGGTCTTTTTTGCTGCTCACATCTCTCGTGGCTTCATTGGCTAAACCACCAAAAGCCTCTAGTTTATTCACTTGATTATGGTTGGAAGTGGCAAAAGAAATGCCTGTTTTCCAGGTGTCATGCTCTACCGACCCGATGACCAAACCTTTTCGACTGCTACCAGTAAAGAAGGCGGTTACTTCTGAAGAAGTATCTTGAATAGTTAGAGGGGACGATTTGTATGGAACGAAGTTGTCATTGTCAAAGGGAATAGTCAGCACCCGATTGGTCGTGTCATTTTCCAGCCAAGCGCAGTCAGTCTCCGTATAAATAGGAGCAATATAGTTAGAGGCGATGGAATCTTTTCCGACTAGTAACGTTTCGATGAGACAAATCGAGTCTCCTTCATAGAAATAAAACACATGGTGTAGATTGGGATGTCCTTTCAGCCCACCATATTGGTACGTAACTTTTTTTCCCCTGCCAATCATATCTGTGAATGTTGATTCCTTTAGGCTGACCCGGGGATATTCAGCTGTTGCTACGTATCGGTCATCCAGCTTGTACCTTGAAACAACTCCTTTTAATACTGCTTTGTCTTGATAGAAGAGATGGATGGCGCGCGACTCGTTATCGAACGTTATGAGCCAATCTTGATAGTGGCAGTCCGTTGATTGCTTACACCCTGTGAAGAAAGAAAGGAGTAGTAAGAGCGCTAAAAGTTTGGTACGCATGGTTTTTTCTGATTGTTTTCACAAAGAAACGAATTATCTGAGTAGAATTGCCTAATAGTAAACTCAAATTGAGGAAATTATGGCTACTTTTATCTGAAAAGTGATTATGAACGCAAATTTTTTTTATTTACCTGTTGGGTTGTTGTGTTTTACTCTCATCTTATCGACTAGCCAAGTATCAACTAGAAATATCGCTCGTACTCAAACTTATAAAGCAAGATGGCGAGTACAAGATTGACCAAATCTCCCGCAAAAAATAAATACTCTCGTATGAAACGAAAAAGCCAATTGATTATTGATGCCTTTTGCATGCTGTTTTTTTTGATAGTCCCTCTATTGGGACAGTCATCTCTTTCTGCTGCCACTTGCTGTATGGAAGGATTATCTTCAGCTGCAGATGCTGAAAAGAAGAAACTTACAAACTTTCACCAAAATGCCCAAGGAGAGAATTATTCATCTCATAAGCTGAAGACCTTTGCTGTTCCGAATGGCTATCCGCAAGAGGGTGAACCCTTGTTTAATATATCGGCGGATGGTCAATATACGGGTGTATATACAGATATTAATGCGTGGAATGCACTGGTTAGTTTTGGCTATTTTGATGTTCAGACCGGCGAAGAGGTTGAGGTGACGATAACTACAGCTAAGCCTTTTACTACCTATCAAATTCTGCCTGAATCAGCCCAAATCCGTTCTAAACAAGAGGGACAAACGATTCGCTTTAAACTTCAAGAAGTCAATCAGCAACTCTCGTTCGTTTTTGACGAAGACTATCAAGGAAACACCTTGCATTTATTCGTCAATAAACTGGAAACGAATATACCCCAAGAGTCAAATGAAAACCTCATCTACTATGGTCCGGGCTATCATCAATTGGAAGAGCCACTGATTATTCCCACAGGAAAAGATTTGTTTATTGACGGAGGAGCCGTTGTTGAAGGTCATGTCAAACTGCCTGATAATATAGGAAGCCGGGTTTATGGTCATGGTATGCTAATGTGTACATCTCCCGGTGATTTAGTGTTGAGTGCTTCGTATGCCCGGAAAATATCTTTTGAAGGCATCATCGTTTGCAGTCATCGTAACCCGGGATGGACCGTGGGGCTTCATGCCTGCTCAGATGTAACCATTGATCAAGTGAAAGTGGTCAGTACCCGATATGCTAGTACAGATGGATTCGATATTGTAAACTCGAATAACATAAAGATGCGTAATACCTTTATTCGTAGTTGTGACGATGCCATTGCTATCAAAGGACTCATTGAAGGAAATCCGGCTGATTGTCCACCGAATGAATATATGTGGTTCAGTAATATACAGCTTTGGAATGATTGTAATAATGCCATTTGTTTGGGAGCAGAAACACGAGCCAAACATTATCAACATATCTACTTTAAAGATATTGAAGTGCTTTCGTCTTATGATGACAGAGACCACCACGAAGCATTGGATGAACGGTCGGTTATGAGCATCGTTTGTTTGGAGGGAACTTACTTTTGTGATATTTTATGGGAAAATGTGCGGGTAAATCGTTGTGAACGACTGATTTGTATCACCTTTAAAGATAGTTTTTGGTTTGGTACGATTCTAGGTGATCAAAGTACGCCGGGAGGTGTAGAAAATATCTCTTACAAGAATGTCTCTGTAAAAACAACGAGCGGAAGTCGTATTGCGAATGAAATTTTGCTGAATGGTTGGCATCAAGCAGGCACACCTACTAAATACATTCGAAACATAACATTTGATAACGTGCTTGTTGAGGGTAAACTTGTTAACAGCCTAAATACTATAAAAACCAATAATACGGCTGAGCAAAAACCGGTTTCCGGTATTGTATTTAAGTAATCCGAAAAAGGAATTTTTTATTACTCAACGCCTAAGCTTTCCGGATCAACATTTTCGGGCATGATGTATCCATGCTCATGTTCATCATTCATATCCACCAAATGATACGAATTGAAACTTGACTCTATATAATAGGCATGAGTGTAGCTAAACCGTGGGGCGTAGAAATGGATGGCTTTGATTACGTTGTCCGGAATTGGAGTGTCTTTGTCCAACTCATACGTGGTGTTATCCCAGAAGATTCTATTGTCTGCTTCTTTACCTAAGAAACGAACTATTTTCAACACATTATGATCTAGTATGTAGTATTGGTGTCGACTATTATAGTATATATAGCCCCTTATTTCTGCATCGCTATATTGCTCTTCAATAAAATCCAGTTGATCTTGAGGAAGTTCAATATATAATTCAGGTCTACAAGGACTCATGAGGCACTTTTCCAAAAAGAGTCCGTCTTCATTGATAAGTGCATACATCTTCATGTGATTGGGATGAGGTCGGAAAAGGATGGTATATACGGCTTCATTAATCAGGTTTCGTTCTGTTTTGTATATTTCATGCACACTTGTTTTCACAAAAGGAGCGTTCTTGAAAGCAGTCTGAACTTTTTCGGGAAGCTTTTCGAACGAAGCTATTTCCTTATGAGTCAAACTCCACTGGTTGTTCTGATAGATGGAGATTCCTTTTTCTTCTTGGTCAGTAGTGAAGTCGATATAGCGAAAATCTTCGTTGCGGAAATATTTGTCTATAACAGAAAAAGGAACTCTCTGGGAGAAATCACGTCTGATGGCAGGAGATGGAACTTTTTTGAAATAGGTTGCCATCGCATTTTCCGAGGTCAGTATTTCACCATCATTGGGTTGTTCGCAAGCAGATAAACTGATTATAAAAATGGAAGTCCAGAGAACTCTTAGTAAACTTGTTCGATGCATGTCGTTTTTAATTATGCTGCAAATGTAGTTCTAAATTTATTTCCTTTTTAAAAAAAAGATCTCTTTTTTATCTATGGGTATGTATATGCTCTATTCACTATAACCTCATAGTGAGGTTGTTTACCTTGGGTTTACTGGTGAATCATACGCCTCTTTTATTCTTATGAAAGGGGTGGTTTGTTGTTTTAGATAGGGACAACTGATCGGCTCACAGCTGTGAGCCGATCAGTCCACAGTTGTGAGCCAACCGGTCCACAGCTGTGAGCTAACCGGTCCACAGCTGTGAGCCGATTAGTTTGATAGGAAGAAATACCTAAAAGGATGTGCTTTTTGAAATAGTTGACGCGATTGATTAATAAACTTAGTCTAGGTTGACGCTATGTTTATTGTTTAAATTGGTACTATTGAACCCTCTCACTCATTGCGGTCAATCGGATGGGTTGTTAATCAATGTTTGTCCTTTTGCTGGTTGTTTGAGTTAATTTTTTGGGGGTAGTGTATGTTTAAACTCATCATCTATCAGTTGGTATACCTCTAATCTGACTGATAAAGGGAAGTCATGTCCGGCATTTGGATAAAAAACGTGTAGTTTTTCTTTCACTCCCAGAGATTCATAAGCCGTTTCTGCTTTTTTTATTCCTTCTTCAACTCCTTTGACATCGAAATTACCATCCTTTATGGGAGAATTTGAAATAAATCGTCTGGGAGCAAATGAACGAATGATTTCATGAAAGTTAAATGGAACTTTTTCTTGCTTCAACCGGTATTTCGTTTTTAGTAGAGGCATATATTTGTCTTGTGCCCATGGAGCTAGTTTTTCTCCGGTACCCCCGGTGTCGTAAAACTCCAATTGCGTCCAGCCACAACTGGAAACAATGACTTTCAACCTTTCATCAAAAGCGGCAGTAAACATAGCATTATGTCCTCCTAGTGAGTGCCCGATTACACCCATCCTTTCCGTATCGACTTGTTCAATGGTTTCAAGAAAATCTACACACCGGATATGATTAAATATGCCTTTCATCGTGCCTGACTCATACCGGTCGTGCTCAAAATCGTAGTTCTCAAGCTCGCCAAAGCTCGGGTAGTCCGGGGCTATGACCACATAGCCTCTTTCTGCTAATTCTTTTGCGTAGGCTCTGTTAGGGGTATCTCCCTGTCCATCTACAATGGCTTTGCCCAAACTTCCTGTCGAATGTAATACCAACATAGTCGGATATTTATCGGTCGAAGGTTTATTCGTAGGGATGTATAAATATACCGGGAGTATTTCTTTATTTGCTACTGTAAGATTGATTGTGTATCGGGTGTAAGCAGTTGTAGCGAGCGTGTCTCTGTATTGCGGATCCATAGGTGGTAGTCCGGATAATTCGGGCAAGGTGCCCATGGCGGCTTGCAGGCTGTCAAGAGTCGCTTGCTTATTTTGTCCGCAACAGCTTTGTACTGCCAAGCAGCATAGAATGAGTGTTGATAGGAATTGTTTCAAAAACATACTATTAAAATGATTGTGTTTTTCGGTATTGAAGAATAATCTTCAGCGTGAGCCGGAGGCTATCCATTAAATCAGATGTGCAAACAAAAGTAATCAAAATGAACTTGCCTTCAAGTTTTCGATAAGGTTCATTGCGATTAATCAGTAGGCAATGATGCTTTTTTCTTCAAGATTATAAAAACCGACAACTCCCACCGGAGAAGCTTTGCTATCAATTGATAACTCGCCTTTATTTACTGATTGGTTTTTCCGATTGGAGCGGT
>CAZSWS010000069.1:0-14156 GCA_964610765.1 uncultured Parabacteroides sp. | reverse complement strand
CCTTTCTTTTCATAACTGGCTTCAGGTAGTATATCCCCTACTCTTTCCCAGTGATGCAAATCGCTACTTTTAGCAATTCCTATTCCCCAACCATCGTAGGTCTGGTTGGGTGGAATAGAGTAATACATCCAATAACTTCCTTTAAACTTCAACACCTGAGGATCTTTGGAAAAAGGACGCCCTAGCCGTGTTGTGTCACCAAACATCATTTGCTCTTGAGCAGAAAGGTTCAGACTAAACAACACAAAAAGTATACAAGTTGAAATAAATACTAAACATCTACTATTCATTAGACTTAAGGTTTAAGGTTTTTAGCAATATTCTTAGTTTAAATCTGCCGGGTAAATTACTCCTAATTGTCTTCTCACTTCATCAATAATCTCCAGGGTTATCAAGCTATTTTCATGGCTATTGACTAATGACTCTTGCTTGCCGGACAAGATTAAGTCAATGAATTCTTTTACCTCATAAAAGTATTCATCATGTTCTTTAACAGGGGTTATATCCTGAAGTTCTCCCTTCCGAGGCTTCAATTCAACATGTCCTATAAGGTTTATCCGGTCGCACAAAATTATACCTTCTTCACCTTGAATTTCCGTAGGTAAAGCAGAGTCTGCTATTTTGCTATATAATATTGTGGCATCAAACCCATCATATTGGCACGTAACAGTTCCCTGCC
Source organism: uncultured Parabacteroides sp. (assembly GCA_964610765.1). Lineage (GTDB taxonomy): Bacteria > Bacteroidota > Bacteroidia > Bacteroidales > Tannerellaceae > CAZSWS01. The sequence goes on along the minus strand of CAZSWS010000069.1, from coordinate 13,477 downwards.
CATCTACACCGGTAGAAAGCAACATGCCGGACGCGATGATTTTCTGCGGACGACCAAAAAGCACAACCATAGGATAAATTGTATAAATACCGATATCCATCATTGCTCCATTACTCAACTCCGGCTTGAAAGCGTTCAATACAATACCTTCTTTTAGTTTATCATAGCGAGATGAATACTGACAATAAGAAGAAAAATAACGACGAATTGTACCAATAGATGATAGATTCGTACGAATAGCACCAAAAGCTGGAGTTAGGGTTGGCTTCATAGCCTCCATTAAAACCACCTGGTTTTTACGAGCTACCTCTATCATCTCTCGAGCTTCACGGACATTGGAAGCCAGTGGCTTTTCACATAGCACATGTTTTCCGTGTTCTAGAAATAGTTTCGTTTGACGTGCATGAAATGCATTTGGAGAGGCGATATATACGGCATCAATCAGAGGGCTTTTTGCCATTTCTTCTTGTGAAGTAAAGACATGCGGTATGTGCTGTTTTGAAGCATATTCTTCGGCACGCTCGCGTGTACGTGAACAGACAGCTGTTACTACAAATCGTTCATCTTGTCTACCATCGTTTATAACCGTATCTGTTATAAAGTTTGTACCAATTATACCAAAACGTACTTGTTTGTCATTCATGGTGTATTGTATTTAAGTTATTGTATAATATGAGTGTATCGCTTGTAATAGTCAGTTCAGGAACAACTGTAAGTAAATCCATCTGTAAACAATAAGCAACATCACTTTCTAAACCATTCTTTCGTAGACGCACCATGTGTTCACTCTGATTGAGTAAGGACAAGATATCTGTATGATGTCGTTCCCATAATTCATAAGCCATAACAGCCCCGTCGCCTTTTAACTTATAACCTTTATCAAGCAACCGTTGAGCGACAGCTCCTCCAAAGAGCGTGTCTTCTAAGTTGATTTTATCCTCCCAACCAGAACATAAAACCACTACGTCACGCCCATGTGAAGTGCAATAGCTTACTACTGCCTCTAAATTAATAAATGCACCGGTTATTACACGATATGCTTCACGAGCAGCTGTTATCGATTTCGTGCCATTCGTAGTAGTAAAGACGATATCTTTCCCAACCACCATTTCAGGTGAATAATCAGATGGGGAGTTACCAAAATCGGCAAAGGCACATCGCCTAACATTGCGTTCCGCACCTACCAGCCAACCTTTTTCTTTATATTGTTCAGCCTCTTGCACCGTAGCAACAGGACGAATGCTGGCAGCGCCATTATGGAAAGCGGCAGCAATAGTTGTCGTAGCCCGAAAGATATCCACCACTATCACAACTGCTTCCGGATTGTGGTATACATTATATAATGCCGGAGAAAAACACACATCAACTGTCATCGTATTCATTTTTACATTAAGAGTTAGCTATCAGTAATCAGTACAAATATATACGCTAAATATGCATAAAAAAACCCCTCTTTGCGAATAGTTACGAAAGTACCTAAAAAGAACAAATATAATTCACTTAACACCAAAAGCAAGAGAAAGTAAAAGAAGTAACACCTAAACTTAATAGCAAAGTCTAGCCTTCCATTTTATAATTAGATACTATCTCTCAATACAAAGTGTTTAATATTCACAAATTCAACAACACACATGTTAAAAGAACCAAACACACAATCAGACAAAGGCGGATCCTATCGACTGACAAACAACTCATTACGACACTTCATCGGTTTAAAAGTCATACTTTTGAAATTGCATAATGCTTTTTATATTAATTTTTTCAGCTAATTTAGCATAACTATTTTTCATAAAAACCAGTAACACTTACAAGTAAACCACAGAGTAAAATTTCATATTCAACATCTGAAGCCCAGATATAAAACCACTAATAACACAACTTAAACCAGTAAATTAAAATCAAAACACATAATTCAAAAATAAATTTCCACATAATATTTTCAACTTAAATTTATCCAACACGCACGAAGAAAAACAAAAGTTATAAAAGAATTTGCAAAACATTTTTATATCTTAATAAAAAACACTATTTTCGCAACTAACTCACATAATAAAGCCACATTTAACCATTTAGTCTAATTTCCAACCTTTTTAGTACATATAAATAAAAATGAAAACCGGAAACTTTCACACCAAATCAAATCCTTCTTTAACTTAATCAATATGAAGAAACAGAAATACACTAAAAAAGTCTCTTATTGCAGTTTCTTTAAAAAACAATCACTCCATACACTCGAGTTTATACGATAATATACTTCAACTTATTATTTACTGAGGTATACAAAAGAATTATTCTAGAAAGTACTTGAGCTTTAAATAATTTAAAAAGATTTTATTAAATACAACCAACACATTAACTATGAGAAAAATGAAAAACAATGAAAAAACAAGGACTATATCCTTACTATTCTTTGCTTTACTCACCCTTTGTTTCTGGGGGTGTAAAGATGACAAGGCAGATATAAAAAACCATGATTCATCAAAACCAATCAAGATTACTCATATTTCACCTGAGAACGGTACTGCTCGTACTCAACTTTTTATTCATGGAGAAAACTTCGGGACAGATGAGTCTATTATATCTGTAAAAATCAGTAATATAGACGCAAAAGTAGTAGGTAGCAATGGACAAACCATTTATTGTATTGTCCCTCCTAAGGCATATGAAGGAACAATAGAAGTAACCATAGGCAAAGGCATGAACAAGCAGGTCGCTGTTGCAGACCAAAAGTTTAAATATGATTTAAAAAGAATGGTTCAAACATTATGTGGATATGTTGCTCCGGACGGAAGTTATAAAGTAGAAGATGGTCCTTTTGAAACTGTTGGATTCAACGAATTAATTTGGCTTACGATGGATCCTAAAAACCATAATCATATTTATGCAATAGAACACAGAGCTAGTATCCGTTTAATTGATTTAGAAAAACAAAAAGTAAGCACTGTTATTACCAATGGACAAATGAATGTTGCACGTCCACGCACATTAACATGGACACCCGATGGAGATGGACTGCTGATATCTAATGATCAGGGAAGCGAAGAAGGGATTAGTAATGTACTCTTAAAACGTGAAACCAATTTCAAACAAGCCACAGCAGTCACTTGGTCCAGAAGTTGTAATGGCTCTACGGTACATCCAGTAAATGGTGAATACTATTTTTCGCAATGGGAAGCGGGCTCAATATGGCGACAAGATCCAAATACAGGTGAAGCAAGACAAGAACTTTTTAGAGTTTGGGCAAATGGATACGAAATATATCCTATTTTTCATCCAACGGGAAATTATGCCTATTTAATTATCACCAATAATCATTCAATTGTAAAAAGCACATATAACTGGAAAGAGAAAAAGCTGGATGTTCCTCAACCATTTGTCGGTTATTATGGTCAAAGCGGTTGGCTGGACGGCGTTGGGATTAATTGTCGCTTCACCAACCCTTGGCAGGGAGTCTTTGTGAAAAATGAAGAATATGTAAAACAAGGCCTAGAAGACGAATATGACTTTTATGTATGTGATCAACACACAGGAAGTATCAGGAAAATAACCCCACAAGGCATGGTTACCACCTATGCGGGTAGAGGAAGCTCAGGTTTAGATGGAAATCATTGGGGGTATGTTGACGGTGACTTACGTATTGAAGCGCGATTTGACCAACCACAAGGAATCGCTTATGATGAGGAAACGAAACAATTCTATATCTATGACACCATAAATCGTCGTATTCGTTTCATAGGACTTGAAAGACAAATCGATGACACCGTAAAATAAATTATGAAAACTCTAACAGCATGAAACAAATTATAATCATTATAGCCATTATATTGGGCTTTTCTAATAAAAGTTTTTCACAGGAAACTCATCAGCGAATAGAGGTAACTGGAACAGTAACCGATGCAAACAATGAGCCTTTAATCGGTGTAAATGTAGTTGTGAAAGAATCTCCAACAACAGCTGCAATTACGGATATTAACGGTAAATACAGAATTCGCATGGAAGCTTATAACCGGCTAGTATTTTCCTATCTAGGATATGAACCTCAAGAAGTTTTAATAAAAGAACAAAGAGTTGTAAACATTGTAATGAAAGAGACCAGTGTACATACAATTGATGAGGTGGTAATTACAGCTACAGGAGCACAAAAAAAGCTGACAGTAACTGGGGCTGTTTCCACTGTGAATGTAGATGATTTGAAAGCAACTCCTACTGGAAGTATTATCAATGCATTAGCAGGTAATGTACCTGGCATCTTAGCTCGACAAACATCTGGACAGCCTGGAAATAATGTATCTGAATTCTGGATTCGGGGAATTTCCACATTTGGTGCAGGGAGTAGTGCCTTGGTTCTAGTCGATGGTTTTGAACGTGATATGTCTCAACTAAATATAGAAGATATTGAAACGTTCTCTGTACTAAAAGACGCTTCAGAAACAGCTATTTATGGCTCTCGAGGAGCCAATGGCGTTGTATTAATAACCACAAAACGAGGAAAAGAAGGTAAAATCAATATTGATGCTAAAGTTGAGACTATTTATAACACCCGTACTTTCACTCCCGAGTTCGTTGATGGTCATACTTACGCTTCTATGATGAATCAAGCTCGAACAACAAGAAATGAGGAGCCTATATTTTTAGATCAAGAACTAGAAATTCTTCGCATGGGACTTGACCCAGATCTTTTACCCAATGTCAACTGGAAAAACCTATTATTGAAAGATGGGGCTTGGAGCTATAAAGCCACACTCAACCTAGCTGGTGGAGGATCTAATGCTAGATACTATGTATCAGCTGGGTATGTAACAGATGAAGGGATGTATAAAACAGATGAAAGTTTGAAAAAAGATTATAAAACCAATGCAAGTCATCATCGCTGGAATTATCGTATGAATGCAGATATCAATGTTACTAAAACAACCTTACTCAGAGTTGACTTTTCTGGTATTCTAAGAAAACAAAATGAGCCAGGCGCTTGGGGGCACGATATTTGGAAATCCATCATGGGGTATAATCCGGTTGCTAGTCCAGTTATATATTCAAATGGTTATATTCCTGCCTACGGATTTGCTAAATCCGATGATGGAGATTTAATTAGCTTTCAAATGAATCCCTGGGTATTGGCTACACAAACCGGCTATCGTGAAAAATGGTGGAATGAAACAACAACAAATGCTACACTAGAGCAAAGCTTAGACTTCATAACAAAAGGCTTGAGTTTCATTGGTCGTTTTGGATTCGACACTTATAATGAAAATGAAATACGCCGTGTAAAGCTTCCTGAAGTTTGGAGAGCTGAACGTTTTAGAGACCAAGATGGTGAGATTGTATTTAAACGTGTAACCACTCCAGTAGAAATGCAGCAGACAGCTGGAAGTAACGGTAAACGAAGAGAGTTTTTTGAAGCAGAGTTGCACTATAATCGGCAGTTTAATTCCCACAATGTAAGTAGCACTCTGAAATACACTCAAGATTCTGAAATAAAAACTCAAAACGTGGGAGGTGATGTGATAAACGCTATCCCTAAAAGACATAGAGGTGTTGCAGGTCGTATCGCCTATAACTGGAATAATCGTTACTTTATCAACTTTAACTTTGGTTATAACGGCTCAGAAAACTTCGCTTTAGGACATCAGTACGGTTTTTTTCCGGCTGTTTCCGGTGCATGGAATATCGCCGAAGAACCTATATTTAAAGACATGGTGTGGATGAATATGTTTAAGATTCGATACTCCTGGGGGAAGGTTGGTAATGATCTTATGAAAGAAGGTAGCAATGAAATCCGATTTCCTTATTTATACACAATTAATTCTGCCGATCATTGGTATAACTGGGGAGACTACAATTTCAGCAATTCATATCAGGTCCTTAGATATATACAACCTAGTTCTAATAACATGACTTGGGAGGTTGCTAAAAAACACGATGTAGGAATCGATTTATCTTTATTCAAAGATAAATTCTATTTAACAGTAGACTATTTTCACGAACAACGAGATGGAATATTCATGCGTCGTCACTACCTTCCTCAAACAGCTATTTTTGACACCAATCCTTTTGGAAATGTAGGAAGCGTACGAACTAGTGGTGTAGATGGAAATGTTGCTTTTAAGCCCAGTATCGGTGAAGTAAAATTAGAGTTTCGCGCCAATATGACTTTAAGCAAAAATGAAGTTTTGGAAAAAGATGAAGAAAATAATGTTTATGCTTACCAACAAGACAAAGGATATCGCCACGGTCAGAAAAAGGGGCTGATTGCTTTAGGCTTATTTAAAGACTATGATGATATTCGAAATAGTCCTAAACAAAACTATGGAAGAGTACAACCCGGTGATGTGAAATACAAAGACGTAAATGGAGATGGAGTTATTGATTGGAATGACCGTGTTGCTATTGGGGCAACAGACAAACCCAACTTCATCTATGGGTTCGCAACTTCTGCTAGCTGGAAAGGGTTAGATATAAACATACACTTCCAAGGAGCCGGCAGATCATCGTTCTACATTGGTGGGGCTACAGCCAAACCTTTTAGTGAAGGGAAATGGGGTAATATTTTAACCGATGTACCGGGGAATTACTGGATTTCAAAAGATATATCTGGAAGTGAGAAAACGGAAAATACAAATGCGAAATACCCAAGACTACAATATGGTTGGAATGACAACAACTTTCAAGAGTCAACTTTATGGTTACGTAATGGTTCTTATTTGCGGATAAAAACTGTTGAATTAGGCTATACAATACCCAAAAGAATCACAAGCCGATTTCACATAAACAACATCCGTTTTTTCGCAACAGGATCAAATCTTTTTACTTGGTCTAGCTTTAAGTCTTGGGATCCTGAGCTAGGTAGCTCAGATGGGAGTGTTTACCCCATTACTAAGTCTATTACCTTAGGGTTAAATATTAACTTCTAATTGATATAACAATGAAAAAAATATATATATGTTTTATATTTAGTTTGTGCCTTTTTTTAAGTTCATGTGCAAATTTCTTAGATTCCGAACGTTTTTTTAACGACCGAATCACCTTTGATAAAGTATTTAAAAGTAAGAACTATTCTGAGCGTTGGTTAGCTGATATATATTTTCATACAACTAAATTCAATCAAGAGATAGCCTCAAAAGGCTCTGTTATAACTATGTTTGCTTCCGATGATATGTTTTATACAGACTGGGGGGGGGGACCTGGTACACATTATTACCAATTAAAGAATGGAGACTATCAGCTCGGTCAATTCAACAATCAAATCTATACTTCTTGGATGGATTGCTATAAGGGAATAAATAAAGCGACTATTTTCATGAAGTATATCTACATGAATGAAGAAATGAATTCCGAAGAAATTGCAGATTATAAAGCACAAGCTCGATTTGCTCGTGCTTATCTATACTGGACATTGGTACGTAAGTTCGGTCCTATTCCCTTATTAGGGGATGAAGAAATGGATCAAAATGTCCCTTATGATGAACTAGCTATACCAAGAAGCTCATATGAAGAATGTGTAGAGTTTATTGCAACTGAAATGGCATTAGCAGCTAAAGACCTACCTTTAAAACGTGAATTACGAACTATAGGACGACCAACAAGGGGAGCCGCTCTTGGCATGCGCGCTAAGGCCTATCTCTATGCTGCTAGTCCTTTGATGAATGGAGATCAAAGCGACTACGCCAATCGTTTAATAGATCACACAGGAAAACGGCTGCTTTCAGCTGAATATAATGAAGAAAAATGGGCAAAAGCAGCAGCTGCAGCTAAAGATGTCATGGAATTGAATCAGTATGAACTATACGTAGCCAATTCAAGGAGTACTGGCGATATAATTTATCCACCTACAATTAAACCATTTGACGATGGAGAATTTTCAACAAAGGATTGGCCGAACGGATATGCTAATATAGATCCATTCGAATCTTATCGTTCTTTATTTAATGGAGCATTAACAGCAGATGGGAATCCTGAATTAATGTATACACACGGACAGAACCAAGAAGGTGGTGGTATAGTTGACATGGTTACACATCAATTGCCACGTTATACAAAGGGCTGGAACTGTCATGGAACTACACAAAAACAGGTCGATGCCTACTATATGGTCGATGGAAGTGATGCACCAGGAAAAGATAAAGAAATAGGACGTGGAGATGGTAGCGAGCGATTGAGCGGATATGTTAGTAAAGAAGATATTGAGGCAGGAAAATACAAACCACTAGGTGAAGGTGTTTCTTTACAATATGCCAATCGTGAGCCGCGCTTTTATGCTTCTATTGGTTTTAATGGCAGTTTGTGGCATTTCCAAAGCATTAGATTGGAAGATCGTCGTAACCAACAAATCTGGTATTACCGTGGCTCACAAGATGGTCGCAACAACACAGTCAACTGGCAAATGACCGGAATTGGCATCAAAAAATACGTCCATCCTTTAGACTCAAATGAAGACACTGAAAATGGCTATATTACTGCTAAGATTCCTACAGATTTACGATATGCTGACATTCTACTTAGTTATGCCGAGGCGTTAAATGAATTGGACGCATCCTATCAAATACCTTCTTGGGATGGAGTAAAAAATTATACAATTAGTAGAGATATAAAAGAACTGGAAAAGGGTATTCACCCAGTACGTATTCGTGCAGGCATACCGGATTTCCCGAATGAAGCTTACGTTAATAAAGATAAATTCCGTGAACTATTGAAGCGGGAACGCCAAATTGAATTTTTCGCAGAAGCAGGACATCGATACTACGATCTGAGACGATGGAAAGATGCGGCTACAGAAGAATCTATGGCTATTTGGGGATGTAATACATTAATGACTAAAGCTCTAGCAGACTTATTTCATATACCCACTGCTGTTACTTTCTTACCTACGAACTTTACAGAAAAAACCTATTTTTTCCCTATAGAAAAATCCGAATTAAAACGGAATATACGTTTAACGCAAAATCCAGGTTGGGATACATTTGATTAAATTAAAGAAAATGAAAAATACAATATATAAATTATTGATAATAATAGGAGTACTATTATTATGTATCGCTTGCAACAAGGAATGGAAAGATGAACAATTTACTCACTATGCATCTTTTAAGGCCCCATTAAATCTTTCAACTGGTACTACAGATATATATGTTCGGTATAAACCGGAAGGAATAGTCACTTATAAGCTGCCAATTATCGTTAGTGGGTCTACTACACACAGAAATACAATAAATGCACATATCGGACTGGATTTGGATACCCTAGCTAATATAAACAAAGAACATTACAATTTACGAAAAGATTTATATTATCAAGTATTAAGAGATGACCAATACACTTTTCCTGAAACAGTCCAAATTCCAGGTGGTGAAGATGTTTCTTTAATGGACATAGACTTTTCATTTGGGAACATTGATTTAGTCGATAAATGGGTGCTACCACTGACTATTTTAGACGACTCTTCTTTTGACTATTTGGCTAATCCTAGAAAAAACTATAGAAAAGCTATTTTGCGTGTTATTCCTTTTAATGATTACTCAGGAGTTTACTCGTCCACCACTATGAATGTTTACTTTAGAGGTATTGAAGCAGACCCCATGACCATTAATACTCGTACTGCTTTTGTTGTAGATGATAATACTATCTTTTTTTATGCTGGCGTACAAGACGAAAACCTACTTGAACGGAGATGCTATAAGATTAAAGCACAATTTAACAAAGATGGTACATTAACACTAACAGCTGAGGATCCCAATATTAATCTTAAAGTGATAGGCACTCCTAGGTATTTAGTGGCAGAACGAATGAATGAAACACTCCCGTACTTATTACATAGGTACGTAACATTGAATTTACAGTATGAATTTGATGATTACACAACAGCTCCCGGTAAAATCATCAGCTTTACAGTTAAGGGTAGCATGACCATGGAGCGAAAAATCAACACGCAAATACCGGATGAAGATCAAGCTATCGAATGGTAACAACAGATAACTTTTTATCTTTAATTTAGTTTTATTCCCAATCAGTCTTCTCTTTTTTATTGACTGATTGGGAATAATCTTTTATATTAGCATCGCTTTAGCTCTTAAATATGACTGGATGAAAAACAAGCAAATGTATGGATTGGGTTTAGCTGGAGTTCTTCTTTGTTGGACTCTCTTAGTTTTTAGATACTCATACCATTTATTCTTTTTAGAACAGCATCAGCTATTCATTTTTGAAAAAGAATATGCCCTCATTTTACTATCTACTCCGGGAGGAACCATGGAGTATTTAACCCAATTTTGCATCCAATTTTTCAAATTTAATTTTATCGGAAGCTTTTTAATAAGTTTCTTACTACTTCTTATTGGGGTTTTACTACATATACTATTTAAAAACAAAAAAGAGCAAAACTCAATCGTTTGTTTTGAATTCCTTATTCCGTTCTTTTTATTTATAAACCTCTTAGACATCAACTATTACATAAGAGGAATCTTTGGATTCTTATTATGTGTCACAGCTCTTCTTATTTATAAACGATTAATCAAAAGCTCCTTTCTTCAAAGATTAATATTTGCTGTCATCTTAGCTATTATTTTATTTTGGATAGCTGCTCCTTTTCAATCATTATTTCTAGTTGCACTATTCTGTATGGAATTGATTAATAAAGGCTTTAATAAAGGAAAAACTTTATTATTCTTATTTATTGCATTAGTTTTTGGATATTTAGTTTATGAGTTTGGAGGAGATAACTTGTTTCGTCAATATATTCTTCCGGATGGAGTTTTCTCTTCTCAAATTAGTCCGGACTGGACAGCGTATGCATCTTGGGTTTTATTAATTATAGCCATACTAAGCACCCCTCTTCTAAACAAGCTAGTTTTAAAAATTAGAAGTAACGCTTTTATGTTCACTTTGCAAATAATAATAATTATCACTGCTATTCTTTTAATCTTACCCAAACATGAAGATAAAAAATCTATGGATTTTAAAAGATTGCACTATTATGCAATCAACAACAATTGGGATGACTTGCTTAAGTTCTGTAAAGAACATCCACAAGAAACACCAATCACTTTAAACTATCAAAATCTCGCATTGGCTGAAAAGGGCATTTTAGCCGATTCTTTATTCGCCTATACACAAAATGGTTCATACGGATTATTTGCACCTTGGGATAGAAGTATTTATACAGCTTTTGTATCACAAAGAGTCAGCTACTTTTATGGTGATATAGCTTTTGCTCAACGACTGGCTTTTGAAGGAAATGTTAGTTCTACCACCAAAGGATTTCCTGAAACGATGAAGACACTGATAAGAACGAATATATTACAGCAAGAGTTCCAAGTTGCAGCAAAATACATCAACTACTTGCAGCTTACTTTTTTCTATAAAGATTGGGCTGATAAACAGTTTAGTTACTTATCTAACATTGAATCTAAAGATGATGACCCTGAGTATATTGGCAAGAGAATGTCTTTAAAAAATGAAAGCCATCTTTTAGCACAAAATAGTTTATTAGCTTTGGCTATGTTAAATCCTGAAAACACAAAGTTGAGAGATTTTGCTTTATGTTCTTATCTTTTAAATAAAGATTTAGAGGGGTATTTGCAGTGTTTTAATTCTTATTTTGAAAACACTCAGATTAAACAACTATCTAATACTTACTACGAAGGGCTTATATTATGCTCACTGATTGATTCCAGCATAGTAGATAAGTATCAAATACCGGAGCAAATAAAAGAAGAATTCGAAAGATATATATCCATTTATCAGGGATTTACTAATACTGATGAACAAAAGGAATGGCTTTCAATATATTTCACTCATACCTTTTGGTTTTATTACCATTTCACGAAATAGTTTTTATGAAAAAATACTTATTTATAATCGTTCTACTCTTACTTTATTCTTGTAAAGAAACGTCTGAGAACATCATTGAACAAGTTTCAACATCACTTGTATATCCTGACTATAGAGAGGTCACTATCCCTAAGAACATAGCGCCTCTCTCTTTCCGTATTCAGACAGATGAGAAGGAAGTTAAGACTGTTTTTCACACACCTAATTATTCAATGTCAGTCAAAGGAAAAGAAGTTTCTCCATCTATACAAAAATGGCATAAGCTACTAATGTCTAATGATACAATTATCGTTGATATTTGCATTAAAAAGAAGGAATGGGAAATTCTTGAATCATTTCCTATATACACATCAAAAGACTCAATAGACCCTTATATAACCTATAGGCTTATAGCACCAGGTTATGAAGTTTGGAATTTCATGGGTCTTTATCAACGTGAACTAGCATCTTATGATGAAACAGCTATTTATGAAAACAAAGGGTCCCAGCAGTTCTGTGTAAATTGTCATACAACCAATCAAGGAAATCCGGAAGAGTTTCTCTTTCATAAACGCCCAAAGCCAAATGGTACTATTATTGGCAAAGGTGGTACTATTGAAAAAATCAACACAAACTTTAGTGAAGATATTCAAGCCCTAGTGTATCCTTCTTGGCATCCATCAGGAAACTATATTGCATTCTCTGTTAATAAAACATACCAAGGGATTCACTCTGCCGATCCAAATAGAATTGAGGTATGGGATAATGCATCTGATATTGTTATTTTGGATGCAAATACCGGCGAGCTATTAAACATTCCAATATTAATGTCAAAGGATGCATGGGAAACATTTCCACATTTTTCCGCAGATGGAAAAACACTCTATTTTTCCTCTGCAAAACCTGTTGGAATGCCTGATTCAATTAAAGCTGTAAAATACGATATATGTTCAATACATATTAATCTTGAAGAAAAAAAGATTGCGACGCATGTTGATACAATCGTACATGCATCTCAAAATGATTTCAGCGCATCATTTCCACGAGTATCACCTGATGGAAAATTCTTGCTTTACACAAAACATCAGTATGGGAACTTCTCAATCTGGCATAAAGATGCTGATTTAGTTATGTATAATTTACAAGATAAGACACATATTGATATTAACAACATAAACTCAACAGAGTCTGAAAGCTACCACTCTTGGTCGTCCAATGGACGTTGGGTTATATTTAGTAGTAGACGAGAAGATGGTCTATATACCCGCCCATACATAGCTCATGTTAATGAAAACGGTACTATGGACAAACCTTTCATATTACCACAAAAAAAGAGCATTTATTACCTATTACATGATAGATCATATAATATTCCAGAGTTTATGAAAGGTAAAAACAATAGCAATAAAGCAGCTATAGAAAGGTTAGTAGAAAAATAAAAATGAAAAGAGTATGAAAAAGATGAGGGTATTTGTTTGGCTAATGCTGTTTGCAGTGGTTCACGTGCATGCACAGGAGGCTATATGGGGTAAAGGTCCGTTGGTTTCGCCTGAGGTTGGTATGGATAAACGAGTTACTTTTCGTTTTCATGCACCTCGTGCTTCATCGGTACAGGTGACAGGTGATTTTCTGCCGACTGAAACAATTACTACACCTAATGGCTCATATCAGGCTC
>CAZSWS010000068.1:0-14507 GCA_964610765.1 uncultured Parabacteroides sp. | reverse complement strand
ATTAAACAGTATCGATTAAATAACCTTTTACTTATAGAATTTTATGAATATGAAAAAAGTTATATTTCTTTTTGTGCTCTCTCTACTCTCTTCATTAGCAGTAGCACAACAGAAGATGGAGCCTGTTGATTACGTGAATCCACTAACAGGAACCTTATCAAAATTTGAATTATCAACAGGAAACAACTATCCGGTGATTGCTCGACCATGGGGAATGAACTTTTGGTCTCCGCAAACAGGTAAAATGGGTGATGGATGGATGTATACCTATACAGCAGATAAGATTAGGGGCTTTAAGCAAACCCATCAGCCAAGTCCGTGGATGAACGACTATGGACAGTTTTCCATCATGCCTATTACAGGAAAAGTCACTTTTGACCAAGATAAAAGAGCCAGTTGGTTCTCGCACAAAGCAGAGGTAGCCAAACCTTATTACTACAAAGTATATTTAGCTGACTATGATATAACTACTGAGATTACACCTACATCAAGAGCAGCGATATTTCGTTTTACTTTTCCTGAAAATGACAATTCTTATGTCATTCTTGATGCATTCGATAGAGGCTCTTATGTAAAAATAATACCAGAAGAAAATAAAATCATTGGGTATACAACTAGAAATAGTGGAGGCGTTCCTGATAATTTTAAAAACTATTTCGTTATCGAATTTGATAAAGCGTTTAATTACCAAGCAGTAGTAGGTGATGGAGAAATTCGTAAAAATGAATTTGAGGCCACCGAAAATCATGCAGGAGGTATCATTGGCTTTAAAACAAAAAAAGGAGAAATTGTCCATGCAAAAGTTGCTTCTTCTTTTATTAGTCATGAGCAAGCAGAAATCAACCTTAAAGAGCTTGGTAATGATTCATTTGAGTCACTTACTCAGAAAGGAAGAGAAGAATGGAATGACATTCTAGGAAAAATTATTATTGAAGATGATAATATCGATAATTTACGTACTTTTTACTCTTGTTTATATCGCTCTGTACAGTTTCCCCGGAGTTTTTATGAATTCAACGCAGCTGGTGAGATTGTGCATTATAGTCCGTTTAATGGAGAAGTTTTACCTGGTTATATGTTTACTGATACTGGGTTTTGGGATACATTTCGTTGTCTTTTCCCATTTCTTAACCTACTCTATCCTTCTGTAAATGAAAAGATACAAGCAGGACTAGTCAATGCTTATAAGGAAAGTGGTTTCTTGCCGGAATGGGGAAGTCCAGGACATCGTAACATTATGATTGGACAAAACTCAGCATCAGTAGTTGCCGATGCATATATAAAGGGCTTGCAAAATTATGATATTGAAACTTTGTGGAAAGCAGTAACAGAGGGAGCAAATAGCCATTTGGCAAACACGGCCTCCGGAAGAGTTGGCTTTGAGCATTATAACAAACATGGGTACATACCAAACAATGTTGGAGTCGGACAAAATGCGGCTCGTACTTTAGAATATGCTTATAACGATTGGGCTATATATACACTAGGAGAGAAATTGAATAAATCGAAAGATGAATTAGCCATTTATAAGCAACGAGCGATGAACTATAAAAACCTATATAACCCGGTTCACAAGCTAATGTCTGGGAAAAATGATAAAGGAGAATTCAACCCAAACTTTACTGCTGAAGACTGGAGTGGCGATTTTTGCGAAGGAAACAGCTGGCATTGGAGTTTTTGTGTATTTCATGACCCGCAAGGGCTTATAGATATAATGGGTGGAAAAAAATCATTTAACGAAATGATGGATTCAGTCTTTGTCGTACCTAGTTATTTAGGACTACAAAGCCGAGGAATCATTCATGAGATGAGAGAAATGCAAGTAATGGATATGGGACAGTATGCACATGGTAACCAGCCGATTCAACACATGATATATATGTATAACTATTCTGGCGAACCATGGAAAGCTCAATATTGGTCGCGTGAGATAATGGATAAGCTATACAATCCTAATCCGGATGCTTACTGTGGTGATGAGGACAATGGTCAAACTTCTGCTTGGTATGTCTTTTCTTCTATGGGATTTTATCCTGTCTGTCCAGGTACCGATGAGTATATTCTAGGTTCACCTATCTTCAAAGAGATAAAAATAAAGCTTGAAAACAAGAATACAATAACAATCAAATCTTTAAACAATAACTCAGAAAATCGCTATGTTAAAAACGTCAAATTAAATGGAAAACAATATGGAAAAAACTACTTCAAACATGATGATTTAATCAAAGGGGCTAACATTCTATATGAAATGTCTAACACTCCCAACAAAAAGAGAGGTGTGAATACGGCTGATTTGCCTTATTCATTTTCAAATAATTAATTAACCAACCATGAATGATATGAAAAGAAAAAAAAATCTAGTAATGAAACAAAATGGAATAGTTGTTTTGCTTTTGTTTCTTATCATTGGAGTCTTCAGTTGTAAAGACAACTATGAAGGTCCTATAAAAGACATTTATCCACCCAGTGAGGGTGTAGAGACTTCCATCACAAGTTATTTCCCGGACACTGGAGGAATTGCAACCAAAATTGTACTGTATGGAAGCAATTTTGGCACCGACACTTCCTATTTAAAGGTCACAGTAAATGGAAATAATGCTGCCATCATAGGTTCGGATGGAAAGTCAATCTTAGCTGTAGTTCCTGCAAGGGCAGATACAGGACTTGTAAAAGTTTTAGTAGGAAAAGAGCCAGATATTAAAGAATTCACCTATCCAATTGAATTTAAATATCAGTTTAAGAGAAATGTAACGACAGAGTTTGGTCTTAATGGTCAAAAAGGCATTGAAGATGGAACCTATAGAGAGGCTAAACTTAGGCGTCCATGGTTTGTTCTAACCGATGATGACGGAGTTATATACTCAATAGATGAAGGAAGAGGACTCGATAAAGATGGGGGATTACGTAGAGCTTACGAAGGAAATGTTACCACATTAAAAAGAAACTTTGGTGGTCCCTTTCAATCTCCTACAGCTATGGCTTTTAGTCCGGATCAGGATACTTTGTATGTTGTAAATTCCCTATGGGATGCTAATAGCATGAACACAGATGCGGCTATTGCTATTTTCTTAAGAGAAACAGGATTCACTGAAGTGAAAACGTTTGTAAGAGCTTTTAGAACAAAGTGTACGGCAGTTGCTGTACATCCTCAAAATGGCGATCTCTTCTTAAATAGTCAAAATGATGGATACATCTATAAATATAATAAAGAGACCAGTGAACTAGAACCACAATTTCAGGTTAACGGAACAGATACTGAACTTAGAATGCTGTTTAGCAGAGATGGAAAAACCGTTTATATTGTTGTTAAGAATAAGCACTGTGTATATAGAGCTGATTATAATCCAACTACACGTAAAATAGAAAATCCTAGATTATGGTTAGGTGAGTGGAATCAAAAAGACTTCAAAAATGGAATGACTGTTACCGCACGCTTTAATGAACCAGGACAGCCTGCTGAAGATGACAAAGGAAACCTATATATTCCTGACAAACATAATCATTGCATTCGCGTAGTATCTCCTGAAGGAGTGGTATCCACTTATGCCGGTATACCTAAAAGTGAAGGATACTTAGATGGAGAGCCTCTTGAAGCTAAGTTTAAACAACCGGAAGCTGTTTGTTTTTCTCCTGATATGGCCATGTATGTCGCAGATAGAGAAAATCAGGTAATCAGAAGAATCCTAGTTGAATAAAAAACCTAACATTTATTTTTATGAAAAATACTTTATATAGAATATTACTTACTATATCCATGCTGCTTTTTGCGTGTGCGCTATATGCACAAACGCAACAGAAAGAAGTTAAAGGAACAGTAAAAGATGCAACAGATACTCCGTTGGTAGGGGTTAGTGTTACCGTAAAAAACCAGCCGGGAATGGGTACTATTACAGATGCAAATGGCGAATTTAAAATTAAAGCCGGTTTGTATGAAGTAATAGAGTTAAGATACTTAGGTTTCAAAACATTTGAACTTCCGGTAGTGAAGGCTGAAGGGGCTCAAAATATTGTTATGGAAGAAGCAAGCACCCAATTGCAAGAGGTGATCGTTTCTGCCGCCGGTGTACGACAAAGTAAAGCAACCTTAACAGGTGCTATTACCACGGTAGATATGAAAAGTATGAAAGTACCTACTTCAAGCATTAGTAATGCCTTAGTTGGAAACATACCGGGAATTATCGGTCGTCAAACAACCGGCGAGCCGGGTTCAAACAACACAGAATTCTGGGTACGTGGTATTGGTACTTTTGGAGCTAACTCTAGCTCATTAATATTAGTGGATGGCATAGAGCGTTCATTAAATGAGTTAAATGTCGAAGACATTGAGTCTTTCAGCGTTTTAAAAGATGCTTCTGCTACTGCTATTTATGGTTCTCGTGGAGCAAACGGTGTATTAATTATTACAACTAAACGAGGTGATGCCGGCAAAGTAAACATTAACTTCAAAGCTGAATATGGTTATAACACACGTTCAAGAACTCCAAAATATACTGATGGCTACACGTATGCTTCTATGGCTAACGAAGCTAGAATGACTAGATATCAAGACCCAATATACACCGAGCAAGACATGGTAGCTATAGCCAATGGACTTGACCCTGATCTTTTCCCCAATGTAAATTGGTCTGATGTTATTTTAAAAGATGGTGCTTCAAATTATAGAGCTACCATTTCAGTAAGTGGAGGGGGGTCTACTGCCCGTTACTATGTATCAGGAAGCTATTATAATGAAGATGGGATGTATAGATCAGATAAGAATTTGAATAAGTATAACACAAATGCCACATATGAACGATTTAACTATCGTGCAAATGTAGATATGGACATAACTAAGACGACCTTACTTAAAGTAGGTGTTAGTGGCTATTTAATCAATCAAAACAAACCTCATACATCATCTGATGATTTATGGAAATCTTTATCTGAATTGACACCTCTTACTGTACCTAGAATTTATTCTAATGGTTTGCTCCCAACCTATGTGAATAAAAGTGGAAATGTGGTTACCAACCCGGAGGTGGGATTAAACAGAACCGGATATCAGACAGCTTGGGAAAACAAGATGGAAACTAACATCACACTCGAACAAGATCTAAGTTTCATCACTCCCGGTTTAAACATTGTAGGTACGTTTTCTTTTGATGCAAAGAACAACAATAATGTTAAAAGATATAAACAGCCTGAGCTTTGGTACGTTCAAGAGCGAAACTCTAAAGGAGAACTTGTTATGATGCGTGCACAAGAAGCCGCATTAATGACTCAGTCCGGATCTTCAGATGGAAACAGACGCTACTATACGGAACTAAGAGCTAGTTATAATAGGCTTTTCAATGATGCACATCGTGTTTCAGGTCTATTGATGTACTACCAGCAAGAGGTAACATCTACATCTAATATAACCTCTGATGTTCGTTCATCTATTCCTTATCGGAATATGGCTTTATCAGGTAGAGCCACTTATAGTTTAAAGGATAGATATTTACTTGAATTTAACTTTGGTTACACAGGGTCAGAAAACTTTGAACCAGGTGAACGGTTTGGCTTTTTCCCGGCAATCTCCGGAGCTTGGGTTTTATCTGAGGAACCTTTCATAAAAGACAAACAGGACTGGTTAGATATGTTTAAAATCAGATATTCATATGGAGAAGTTGGGAATGACAAAATTACTGGAGATGGAGATTTTTCAGGACGCTTCCCTTACATGTCATTTTTAGGTTCATCTAACGGGTATAACTATGGTGAATTTGGCATCAACAATATTAATGGATATCGAATTACTACTATGGGCTCTCCGGGACTCACTTGGGAAAAAGCTAAAAAACACAACCTGGGTCTAGATGTTGTATTACTCGGTAATAAAATTGATATTTCAGCCGATATATTTAAAGATAATAGAACGGATATTTTCATGGAACGTAATCAGATGCCATTCTCAACAGGCTTACAAGATTTAAGACCTTGGGCTAACCTTGGGAAAATGGAAAGTAAAGGGATGGATGCAACCGCAGCATATAGTGACAAAATTGGAAATATATCCTATACATTAAGAGGAAACGTTACTTATGCAAAAACAAAAGTTTTGGATCATGATGAAGCAGACAATGCACTTCCCTATCAAATGCAAAAAGGATATAGATATCAACAAACAAGGGGTTTATTGGCTTTAGGTTTATTTAAAGATCAAGAAGACATCGATTCAAGCCCTAAACAGACCTTCGGTGATTATATGCCGGGAGATATCAAGTATAAAGATGTTAATGGAGATGGTCTTATAAACTCTGAAGACGAAGTTCCTTTTGGATATACTACTACCCCCAATCTTGTTTATGGAGTGGGCTTAAGCCTACAATGGAAAGACTTTGACATGAACATTTTATTTCAAGGTTCAGGAAAATCCGATTTTTTCATTGGTGGAAGTAATATTTACCCCTTTAAAGAAGGTCGTATTGGAAATATAATGACCAAAGTAACGAATCCAAACGATCGATGGATTTCAAGTGAAATATCTGGCGATCTAAGCACAGAGAGGGATAATGCTTTACTACCTCGTCTATCGTATGGAGGAAGTGAAAACAACTTTAGGAACTCAACTTACTGGTTAAGAGATGGTAGTTATCTACGTCTAAAGAATCTTGAATTTGGATATACAGTACCTCAAAAATACGTAAAGAGACTATTTGCTGAAAGAGTCCGCATAGGCTTTATAGGATATAATCTACTTGTTTTCAGCAAATTCAAATGGTGGGATCCGGAAATAGGGAGCTCAGATGGAGCTAAATATCCGATATCTAAGACGTTTTCATTTAATTTAACTGTTGATTTTTAATAGAGATATTATGAAAAAAATATATTATAAAATACTATTAGGAATATTGTTCATCTTTTCTTCCATAAGCTACTTCTCTTGTAGTAGTTATTTGGATGTGGATAAATATTTTGATGATATGCAATCTGTTGATTCTGCATTCTCAAAAAGAGTATACGCGGAAGGATTCTTAGCTAACATCTTTGATATGTTATTAGAAGAGGTTGCAGATATTCCTACAGGTGATGTAAATCAAGGAGGATATCTTTTATTTGCTTCTGATGACCTACTTCGCATGGGTGACGGCGATATGACTAAAAAGTATCAAAATGCAGAATATAGTGCTGAACAGCTACTAAAAGAAGACAAATGGAAACGGGTGTATGAACCAGTTCGCAAAGCTTCCACTTTTATTCAACACATTGATAAATGTAAAGAAATGACCTTGGCAGAAAGATCAGACGCAAAAGCACAGGCATACTTTATGAGAGCCTACTCCTACTGGGTGCTACTGCGTCAGTATGGTCCACTTCCGATGATTCCCAGTGAGGGTTTTGACATAAACATGAGCTATGATGAAATGTCTGTACAAAGAAACACCTTTGATGAATGTGTGGAGCTTATTGAGCAAGACTTTATTACAGCTGCACAAAATCTACCGATAACTAGAACGACTAATAATATTGGGCGTCCTACAAAAGGAGCTGCATTTGCTGCACGAGCACGATTATTACTGATGGCCGCAAGTCCACTCTATAATGGTAATAATGATCTTTTCAACTTAGTAAACCATGAAGGCGAGCAACTTATTCCTCAAACCTATGATGAAAGTAAATGGGCTAAAGCAGCACAAGCAGCAAAAGAAGTTATTGACTTAGGTCAATATGAATTATATACGTATCCTTCTATTGAAAAAACAATTGAGCCTCCTTATCACAAAGAATATTCGGAGAATGCATTTCCAAACGGATGGAAAGGAATAGACCCTTATGCATCATATAAACATCTTTTTGATGGTACGGTATATGCGTCTAAAAATCCGGAGATGGTGTTTCATCGTCCAAATAAAGATAACTTGAACAGACTGAATAATTATAGCATGCCTTACTCTCTAGGAGGGCAAAACTGTCTGGCTGTTACACAAAAGCAAGTAAATGCTTATTATATGAAAGATGGACGTACAATAGATGAAGCAAAGCAAACCGGAGACTATAAAGAAGAAGGCTTTAGCGGAGGTGGAGATTATGATTATCTTCCATCCAATGTTTCACTTCAGTATGCAAACAGAGAACCTCGGTTCTATGCATCTATTGCATATAACGGAAGTGTTTGGGAATGTGAAAGTGCTGCAGAAGCTAACTTTAGAAACAAACAGATATTCTACTACAAAGGAGATTCCGACGGAAAACAGTTTAATAATACAGACTATGTACCCATCACTGGTATCGGACTTAAAAAATACTATAATACGGAGGATTCGCGTACTACAGGAGGATATGTCGTTCAAAAGTTCGAACCAGGAATTCGCTATGCAGAAGTTCTTTTATGGTATGCTGAAGCACTTAATGAACTTACTGGTAACCATACGGTTGAAAGATACAATGGCGAAACAGCTGAAGTAAGTAGAGATGTTTCACAACTTAGGCTTGCTATGAAGCCTGTTAGAATGCGTGTAGGTCTACCTGACTTAGCAGACAACATCTATGCTAATGTAGATGCTTTTAGAAGAGCCTTAAAACGTGAACGTCAGATTGAGTTTTTTGCTGAAGGTAAACGTTACTATGATTTAAGAAGATGGAAGGATGCTGAAACAGAAGAAAATATTCCAATAACAGGGTGTAATATTGAGATGTCTGGGTCGAATGAACAAAGACAAAATTTTTACAAGCCTACGGTTATCACCACTTACCCAAAGGTCTTTTTAAATAGTATGTACTTGTGGCCTATACCTAAGTATGAGTTAACTAGAAACAAAAGATTGACACAAAATCCAGGTTGGTAATTTAAAATATAATAAGATGAAAAAAATAATATATAGCCTACTTACTGTAGCTCTATTCGTTACTTACTCATGTAATGATTCCATAGACTACGAGCAGTTCGATAAATTTATTTATCTAACTAAAAATGGGTGGCAAGAGCTAGATATAGAAATCACTGAATCCGGAAAAATTGTCTTACCAGTATCTATTGCGGTCAATGGTACGCTTGGTAATGATAAAAACATCCTAACTGAGTTGATGTATGACGAAGAGAATCTGAATAAATATAATTTTGACAAATACAGAAATCAAAAAGATTTATACTATACGTCATTACCAACCAATATTATAACAATTAATAATGAAGGATTAATAATTCCTTCCGGAGAGGATAAAGTTGTTTCTAAAATCGATCTTGATATTCAAAAGATTGATAACATGTATAATGATTATGTTTTACCCTTGAGCATTAAAAGTGTTTCTGAATATAAGATTGCTGAAGATAAATATAGTAAAGGACTATTTCATATTAAATGGAAAAACTTTTTCTCAGGCAACTATACCGGTGAACTCAATGTCTATTTGACCAAAGGAAATGGAGATAATGACAATGATAATAAACAAACTATATCAACCAAAGAGTATTACGCCATTAGCCTCAATGAATGTTATTTCTATGCGGGTCAATTCGGAAGAAATAATATAGAAAGGAATGACTTTATTGTTAAAATACTTATGGAAAATGATGGGACTATAACATTAAGCAGTCCAAATAGCGACTTAAACTTAAATCAAGAGTCTTCATCTGTAAAAACAGAAAGAGTGCCGCACACAACGGATAAAAGAAAAGAAATTGTTACTACTACTATTTTCTTAAAATATACCTATACGAATTTGGCTGATTCTGATAAGCCCAAATTAAGAGCAGAAGGAAGCATGTCTATGTCGAAAGAGGTATTCAAAAATGAAATAGTAAATAATTAAGCGTTCTCTTTATCTATAAGCCAATAAACAATATACTGGGGTTAGAGATGTTTCTAACCTCAGTATTACATGATTTATTCTTGTATGATACGATACATGATTTTTGTTAAAGCACACAAAACTATGATATTAAAAATCATGTGAGTTTCATACGACCTTGGAGAAAAATAAAACAATAACGTATGAAATATTTTTTATTATTAATAGCATTTACCTTATCTGCATTTAAAGTTTCAGGGAAAAAAGAAAATAAAACGCCTGTTGACTATGTGAATCCTTATATAGGAAATATAAGCCATATGCTAGTGCCTACTTATCCTACGGTGCATCTACCTAACAGTCTGCTACGTGTTTATCCTGAAAGAGAGAACTATACAGGTAATCGTATCAGCGGACTACCCTTAGTGGTTACTAGTCATCGGGGAAATTCAGCTTTTACACTGAGTCCATATCAGGGTTCATTAGCTGATATTTCTAGCACCATTGCATATAGCTATGACAATGAAGTCATCAAACCTTATTACTACAGTGTTGATTTAGACGATTATGACATTCATGTGCAATTCGCTCCATCACATCAATCTGCAATCTATGAGTTTGATTTTACACATTTCTCTTCTCCTATGTTCGTTTTTAAAACGAGAAAAGGAGAAATAAAAACGAATGGGAATAGTCTATCTAGCTATCAAGAGCTAGGAAATAACACCAAAGTCTATATCTATTTTGAAACAAATATAAAACCTATTAAAGTAGGAACACACCTGTCAAATAAAATTGACGCTAACCAATCACAAACCCAAGGTGAAAACGCTTATTTTATTTTAGAATTCCCCGAAAACACAAAAAAAATTACAGCTCGATATGGTATATCCTATATTAGTGAAGAACAAGCTATGAAAAATCTACAACGAGAGATTAAAGATTACTCACTAAGTTCTCTAGTAAAAAAGGGGAGACAAATATGGAATGAAACATTAAGCAAAATCAATGTTGAAGGAGATGACGAAGAAGCGAAGGTGGTTTTTTACACTTCACTT
This sequence comes from uncultured Parabacteroides sp., assembly GCA_964610765.1. GTDB lineage: Bacteria > Bacteroidota > Bacteroidia > Bacteroidales > Tannerellaceae > CAZSWS01. The sequence goes on along the minus strand of CAZSWS010000068.1, from coordinate 3,699 downwards.
TACAGAACATACGAACGGATGATTAATATCTCAGAGGATGGGAGGTATTTCAGCGCTTACGATGGAAAAGTACATAATGATGAGGGTCGATCATTTTATGTAGATGATTGGATATGGGATACCTACCATGCAACCCATCCTCTTCGTGTTATTATTGAACCTGAAATGGAAGGAGATATGATTTTTTCATTCATTCGCATGGCTTCTCAAATGAAAAACAAATGGATGCCTACCTTTCCTGAGGTTAATGGAGACAGTCGCCGTATGAACTCTAATCATGCCGTTGCAACTGTTATTGATGCTTATATCAAAGGACTAAGAACATTTGATTTAGAAGAAGCCTATCAATACAGCAAAGCTGCTATCACAGAGAAGACTCTTGCACCTTGGTCGTCTAAACCTGCAGGAGTTTTAGATGAGTTTTATAAAAAACACGGATATTTCCCATGCTTAGCAAAAGATGAAAAAGAAACCGTTCCGGAAGTTCATAGTTGGGAAAAACGCCAACCTATTGCAGTCACATTAGGAACTGTATATGACGAATGGTGTTTGGGCAATATAGCTAAACAGTTAGGAAAAGAAGAAGAAGCTACTTACTTTCTGAATAGAAGCTTAAATTACCGCAAAGTATTTAATCCCAAAACAAAGTTCTTTCACCCTAAAGACACCTTTGGTGTTTTTATGGAAGATCTTGACTACCGTTTTCCACCCTCTATGGGTGCTCGTGATGCCTACGACGAGAATAATGGATACATTTATCGCTGGGATGTGGCTCATAATATTGGCGATTTAGTCCAATTAATGGGAGGAAACGAAGCCTTTATTAATGAATTAGAACACATGTATAATGAACCTTTAGGCCGATCTAAATATGATTTTTATGCTTCATATCCAGATCATACAGGCAATGTAGGACAGTTTTCAATGGGAAATGAACCTTCTATGCGCATACCCTATTTATATAATTATGCCGGTCAGCCTTGGCGTACACAAAAACGCATTCGTACCCTACTCGACCAATGGTTTAGAGATGATTTGATGGGTATCCCCGGAGACGAAGATGGTGGAGGTCTTACTTCTTTTGTGGTATTTTCACAAATAGGTTTTTACCCAATAACTCCCGGGTTACCCATGTATGTCATTGGAAGCCCTGTATTTAAAAATGCAACAATCAATATCGGAGAGGGTAAAACATTTATTGTAAACTGTTTGAATTACGACCCAGAGCATAAATATATCCAATCTGCAACACTCAACGGAAAACCTTGGAATAAATCCTGGTTCAGCCACGATGAATTAATGCAAGGCGGCGTGCTGGAATTTATCATGGGTAAACATCCAAACAAACAATGGGGTACTGATAAAACATCTATCCCTCCTTCTTTTAAAATGAATAACTAACTCACTGAAATGTAACATGAAAAAATATTTAGCAATTGCTTTTTTAATCATAGTGATAACTACGAGTTGTAGTAATCGGAAGAAAGAATCAGACAATACAAACACTCTATTTCCTGAATGGACTTTAGGAGAATTTATTCGCCCCGAGGGAAAAAATCCGGTAATTTCTCCTTTGGAATCAGTATTTAATTGCCCCATGAATAAAACTAAGGTTAAATGGGAGGAAAGTGACACTTTCAATCCCGCTGCAGTACAGAAAGATGGTAAAATCATTGTCCTATATCGAGCTGAAGACAATAGTGCACAAGGTATCGGTAAACGAACTTCACGCATAGGTTATGCAGAAAGCTCAGATGGAGTCAATATGACCAGAATATCTGAACCAATTCTATATCCAGGAGAAGATCTTAATAAAGAGTTTGAATGGCCGGGTGGATGTGAAGACCCACGGGTGGCAATGACAGATACTGGCTTATACGTCATGTTATATACTGCATGGAATCGTCAGATTCCACGTTTAGCTGTGGCTACGTCAACCGATTTAGTTCATTGGGATAAACATGGTCTCGCTTTTGACAAAGCGTATAATGGTAGATTTAAAGAATTAGCATGCAAATCCGCTTCTATCGTTACTAAGATAGAAAATGATTGTATAGTTATTGAAAAGATAGATGGCAAGTATCTGATGTATTGGGGTGAACATGCAATTTGTGCTGCTCTATCTGATGACTTAATCAACTGGGAACCTGTATTAGATGAAAACAATGAATTAAAAAAGCTGGCTATTCCCAGGAAAGGTTATTTTGATAGTCGACTGACAGAATGTGGTCCTCCTGCCCTTCTGACAAAAGATGGTATTGTTTTGATTTACAATGGTAAAAATGGACATGCGGGCGATCATGATGGAGATAAAGATTATCCTGCAGGTGCCTATTGTGGAGGGCAAATACTATTTGATGCAAAAGATCCCTACAAAGTGGTAGACAGATTGGATAAGCCTTTCTTCTATCCTACTGCTTCCTTTGAGAAGAGTGGTCAATACGTCGATGGAACCGTATTTATTGAAGGATTGGTTTATCTAAATAAAAAACTATATATGTACTACGGATGTGCTGACTCTCAGGTAGCTGTAGCAATTGCTGACTATATGAATTAATTGACAGAAACACCATGTTTTAAATTTTCATCTCTGGGATTGCTGTTAGCTGCGGTTCTAATTTATCAAAGATGTAGACTCGAAGCTTATCATCAATGCAAAGAATAAATCAATTCAAAGGTTCAAGTGTAAAGTATTTCAGAAGCATTATTACTACTACCTAAAAGCTTTAAATACATACGAATCATCGTCTTATGATATTTTTTAAATCTTCCGGTTAAGTTTCCGACTTACGTAGTTAAAGGTATTGGCATTGGAGACGGTATATATTGGAGATGAAAATTGATAGTGCGCTGTACATGATTATTAACTTGTTGGTCCGCACCAACAAAAGTGGGCTGTTGATTCAACAGCCCACTTTGATGAAAAAATCAGAGATCCTTTTTATTTCTTATTTCGCACATATTTCAATGCACCTGAAGGACAGGCATCAATTTGTTTAATTAACTCATCCGTAGTAGCAAATTCCGGCTTTACCCAAGGTCTATCTTTGGGGTTATACACATTTGGTAAAGTTTTCACACATATACCAGCATGTGTACATAGTTCCGGTTCCCAGAGGATAGTGATATCATCTGCCTTGTATTCAACAATTTTTTTTGACATTTTTATTGGTTTTATAAGTTCTTATTAATCGTTCGTTTTAACTAACGACTTCCATTCTGGATTTTTTCTGATATAGGCAACTACAAAAGGACAAAGAGGATAAACTTTCAATCCCTGCTCTTTAATATCTTCCAGTGATTTTTTTATCAGCTCTGAAGCTACTCCTTGGCCTTCTAAGGCGATGGGAGTTTCTGTATGTGTCATATACACAGTACCTTCCTTGTTGATTATATACTCAGCTAAAGCAAGCCGTTCACCTACATGTAGCTCATAGCGCTTTGATTCTTTGTTATGCACAAATCTACGTTCTTCCATATTCAAAAATATTCAAAATTAGTACTAAAAACATATTCCTCAACTTTCAATCATAGAGATACTGTATCAATGACATTAGTCTTTATGCGATGTTAGTTAAACATCCACATCATACACAACGTGTTAGCACGACCTCCATGATGTTTTCTCATTCATTCTTTTATCATATGAATGATTATATCTCGAAAATACGCAAATTCAGCAAATACACAAAGAAAAAA